>JBOHBY010000883.1:0-5613 GCA_050698635.1 Spirillospora sp. | reverse complement strand
ACGGTGAGGACGGCCGCGGCCGGCGCCGAACGGCGGTGCCCGCCCACCACGAACAGCGCGACGATCAGCAGGTAGAAGGCCATCTCGTACGACAGCGTCCACAGGACGTTCATCACGTTCGGGACGTTCAGGACGTCCTGGAGCATCGTCAGGTGCGCCAGGACGGCGGTCGCGGGGGAGTACTGCTCCAGCCCCGCCCGGAGGCCGAGGACGCCCAGCAGGAACGGCAGGACGGCCAGCAGGCACGCCACCGCCAGCAGCGGGTAGATGCGGAAGAACCGCCCGATCCAAAATCCCCGCACGCTCCCGCGCCGCTCCAGCGACGCCGGCACGATGTATCCGCTGACCAGGAAGAACACCAGCACGCCCGCCATGCCGGGGTCGAACCAGTCGGCCACGCGGATCCGCAGCGACGGCAGGTAGACGTAGCTGGCGTGGTGCAGCGCCACGGCCAGCGCCGCCGCACCGCGCAGCGCATCGAGCCACCCAAGCCGGGACGTCACGGGGGAAACACCCGAAGCGGGAATCATCCCGACAGACTAGACGGCCGCGGGCCGGGTGCCAGGGAATGGACGGGAACGGTCGCGGCCCGTCCCGCCGCGGAGCGCCGAGTCGGAAGGGGCGGGCCCGCGATCACGCGTCGCTCGACCGGCGAACCTTTGGTCAAGTCTCGTTTCCTTTCCCATGGCACGCCGAAGATCACTGATGTGGCGGCCATGCCGTTCCGGCCCGGTCGTCCGGACACGCCCCTGCTCTACCACAATGGGATCGTTCTAGTCGGACGCGGAGCCGGACGGGTCTGCGACGCGCAGTGACCGCGCGTCACCGTGGGCTAGGGTCTGTACGTGGGATCGGAAAAGGCCGTGGGATCGGGAAAGGCCGCGGGATCGGGAGCCGGGGGATCGGGAAAGGCCGTGCTGCCGCCCGAGCGGCGCCGGGAACTGCTCGACACGGCGATGCGCGAATTCGTGCGCCACGGCTTCGGTGGCGCGTCGCTGAACCGCATCATCCGATCCTGCGGAATGAGCAAGAGCTCCTTCTACCATTACTTCGCGTCGAAAGAGGCGTTGTTCGACGCGGTCGTGGCCGGGATCACCGACGGTCTGCTCGACTCGGTGAAGGTGCCCGCGCCGGAGGAGTTCGCCGTCCCCGACTTCTGGGACGCCGTCGCCCGCCTGTCCGCCGACCTGCTGCGCGCCGCCGGGCGGGACCGCCGCCTCATCGACCTCTGGCGGCTGTTCTACGTCTCCGACGCGCCCGCCGCGCAGGACGGGCCGCTGGCGCAGGTCAAGGCCGGGATCGACGGCTGGCTCGGCGGCGTCCTGGCGGCGGGCCGGTCGGCCGGCGCCATCCGCGACGACCTGCCCTCGTCCCTGCAGAGCGAACTCACCCTGGCGCTGCTGTGGACGATCGACGCGTGGGCGCTCAAGAACCTCAAGGACATCGACATCGCCGAAGGACGGCGTCTGGCCGTCCTGCAACTGGACCTGCTGCACCGGCTCCTCGCCACCCCTGACGACAGGGACGACGACGACATCGGATCATCGGCTAGAGGTTGATCTTCGACGGGTGCCGGTGCGTCAGGGCGCCGTCCTCGAGTTCGGCGATCTCCGCCTTCCGGTCGGCGCCGAGCGTGCTGTTCTGGATCTTGTCGTGCAGTTTGAGAATGGCGTCCAGCAGCATTTCGGGCCGGGGCGGGCAGCCGGGGACGTAGAAGTCGACCGGCACGATGTGGTCGACGCCCTGCACGATCGCGTAGTTGTTGAACATTCCTCCGGACGACGCGCACACGCCCATGGAGATGACCCATTTCGGCTCGGCCATCTGGTCGTAGAGGCGCCGCAGGACGGGGGCCATCTTCTGGCTGACCCGGCCGGCGACGATCATCAGGTCGGCCTGCCGCGGGGTGGCGGAGGCGCGCTCCATTCCCCAGCGGGAGAAGTCGTGCCGTGCCATGCCGACGTCCATCAGCTCGATCGAGCAGCACGCCAGTCCGAAGGTCATCGGCCAGAGCGAGCTCGACCGTGCCCACCCCGCGACCTTCTCCACCGTGGTCAGCAGGAAGCCGCTGGGAAGCTGTTCCTCAAGTCCCATGAGAGGGACGATACCCAACAGTGGACCGGGTGGTCCAAACCAGCGTGAAGTGAAATGGACCACGTGGTCCAAACAAGAGCAGGGACGCGCGCCCCGTGCGGGACGCGCGTCCGGTGGACGATGGGGTCAGGGCCGGCGCCGTGCTGGCGCAATGCGACGCCGGCCCTGAGTTCGCGGGATCAGCTGCCCAGGCTCTGGTCCAGAGTCTGCGTCAGGATGCCCGGGTCACCGGACATCTCCCAGATCATGCCGCCGAGCATGTTCTTGCTCTTCAGCCAGGCGACCTTCTTCTGGATCGACCAGGCGTCGTCGAACGTCCACCATTGGCCGTCGTTGCCGGTGTAGCAGGACGTGGCGACCGCCTGCTCGTCGTGGACGATCTTGCAGTTCGGCACGCTGGCCAGCAGGTTGCTGTAGCCGCGTGTCCCGGCCTCTTCAGCGAACTGGCCGGGGGCCGCGCCCTTGGCGTCCTGCCATTCACCGCCCTTGCCGCCGTCGGTGACGTTCTTCCAGCCGCGGCCGTAGTACGCCAGTCCGATCGTCAGCTTGCGCGGGTTGACTCCGGCGTCGAGATACGGCTGGACCGCGTTCTCCACGCTGAAGTGGAACGGGTACGGGTCGTCGGTGTCGGTGTAGAGGTTGCCCGCGTGGCCCGTCCTGTTGGGCTCCCACGAGTCGTCGCTGCCCGAGCCGTGGAAGTCATAGCCCTGGATGTTGAAGATGTCCATGGACTTGGCGACCTCCGCCAGCTCCCAGCCGGCCTCGATCTTCGCGGGGTCGGCGGGGGTGAAGGCGGTGAGCAGGTAGCGCTGGTTGGTCGACTTCGTCAGCTCGTCGAGCTGGCGGCGGAACTCCGCGATCAGCAGCGTGTTGTTGTGCTTGTCGTCCGGGCTGACGTGGTTGCCCGGGTGCCCCTCGGCGCCCGGCCACTCCCAGTCGAGGTCGATGCCGTCGAAGATCCCGGCGCCGGTGCCCGGACCGCCCTTGCCCGCGTACACGGGCAGGTTGCCCTTGATGTAGATGTCGAGGCAGGACTGCACGAACTTCTTGCGGGACGCGTCGGTCTTGGCGACGTCGGAGAAGTACTTGGAGTACGTCCAGCCGCCGAGCGAGATCAGCACCTTCAGGTGCGGGTGCTTCTTCTTGAGCTTCAGCAGCTGGTTGTAGTTGCCCTGGAGCTTCTCCCAGCCGCTGTCGGCGACCCCGTCGACCGACTGGGCGGCGCTGAACGGCCGTCCGTAGTCGGCCTCGGCGTCGCCGGCGCCGTCACCCTGGCTCGGGTCCTGCGGGTTCTGCGTGGTGCCCTTGGTGACACCGTGCAGGCAGGTCAGGTTGACGGGGTCGATGTTGCCGAACGCGTAGTTGATGTGGGTCAGCCGCTTCGCGTTCCCGGTGGTGTCCAGGTTCTTCACGAAGTACTGGCGGCCGTAGATGCCCCACTGGACGAAGTAGCCGACCTTGGCGTAACCCTCGCCGACGACGTCGTCGGTCTGCACCTTCACCGCACCGCTGGCCGCGGACACGTTGTCGTACATGTCGCGGGCGCGGACGGTGAAGCTGTACTCGGTGGACGGCGACAGTCCCGCGACCTTCGCGGTCGTGCCGTTCGAGGTCGTGGCGACCTTCCCGTCCACCAGCACGTCGTAGTTCGCCACGCCGCTGTTGTCGGTCGAGGCGCTCCACGAGAGGGTCACGCTGGCGGAGTCCTTGCCGGTGCTGCGCAGGCCACTGGGCACGGTGGGAGCCTGCGTGTCATCGGCCGGGTTGTTCGTCTTGACGGTGACGGGAGAGCTGGCGGGCGACAGCCCGCCCTTGCGGTCCCGCGCCTTGACGGTGAACGTGTACTCGGTGTTGGGCGTGAGGCCGGTGACCGTGGCGTTCGTCTCGGGAACGGTGGTCGCGAGCGTGTCGCCGTTGTAGACCTCGTACGCGGTGATGGGCAGGCTGCCGGGCGTGGCGGCGTCCCACTTCAGCGAGACGGTCTTGGTGGTCTTCACCGGGGACGTCAGGTTGCCGGGAGCGCCGGGCAGCGCGTCGCCGGTGCCGTCGCAGTTGACGTCGTTGATCCGGCAGGCCGTCGGCTGGGCGCCCGACCTGCTGACCGTGAACGTCGGGCTGTAGGGCTCGGTCGTCCGGCCCGCTCCGACGGTGGCGTTGTAGTGCACGGGCGACAGCGTGACCGTGGTGCCGGTCTGGGTGACCGTGCCGTTGTCGGCGTTGCTCGCGGTGACGCCCGAGGGCAGGTCGAACACGATCGACCAGTTGGTGATCGTCGCCGAGGAGTTGTTGGCGACGATGAACTTGGCGCGCGACCCCTCGATGGAGTACGCGGCGGTGACGCCCGCCGCCTCCGGTGGGTCCTCACCCGTCCCGTCGCAGTTCGCGCCGTTGAGCAGACAACTCGTCGGCTGGGCGGCGGAACTCAACGTGAACGTCGGGCTGTACGGTTCGGTGCTTCCGCCCGCGCGCACGGTGTCGATATAGAACAGCGGACGGAGCGTCACCTTCGTCCCGTTCTGCGACAAGGTGGCGTTCTGCGGGTTGCTCGCGGTCACACCCGAGGGGAGCTCGAACTGGAGCGTCCAGCCGCTGACGGCGGACGCGCCGGGATTGGTGACCACATACTTACCGGTCGTTCCGGACAAGCTGAAGGTCGCCGTGAGCCGGTCCGCCGCCTGTGCGGGAGCGACGGCGAGCGCGGCCACGACGAGAAAAGCGGTCAGGATTGCGATTATTCGGCGCATGCCGAACACCTACTTCCGGTGGGAGTCTTCCGGGGGTCGGGGTCCTTCCGGGGATCGAGGTCCGTCGGTGGATCTGGGTCCGTCGGTGGATCTGGGGCCGTCGGGGGATGGGGGGTGGGGGCGGAGAATCGCCAGCATCTGTTCGATCTGCGCCGACCGGGACCGGTCGACGCGTTCCGCCAGCCGCCGCGTCCAGCCGTCCTCGCCCCTGCCGGCCTCTAGCCGGGCCATCTGGACGGCGTCGTCCTGGTGGCCGATCAGCAGGTTGAGGAACTCGCGTTCGAAACGGGCCGGCGGGGCTCTGTCCAGCGCCTCCAGTTCGGCACTGGTGGTCTCGGGCATGCCGCCGTGCGCGGCGTGCTCACCCGACTCCGCGCGCAGCGGCCGCTCCCACGCGCGCAGCCGCCGCTGCATCTGCCTCGCCTCGGCGACCTGCGTGGTCTCGATCGCCGCGGCGAGGGTCCGCACCTCGGGACGGACGGAATGCCGCCCGGCGAGCCGGACCAGCTTCACGCCCTGTTCCTGGTGGGGCAGCATCATCTGCAGGAACATCACATCGTTGGAGTTGAACCCGTCTCCGCCACGGGACGCGGAGGCGGAGCCGCCGGACGGCGAACCGCCGGCGGCTCCGCATTGGGCGAACACCAGGAGCGCGCACGCGGCGAGGAGCATCAACGCGCCGTACTTCACGACGCCGCGTTTCACCGCGGGGCGTCCCGCCGCGCCGCCGTCCGTCACAGGGGGGTCGGCCGGAGGGGGTGGATCGGCCGTGTGG
>JBOHBY010000882.1:0-2514 GCA_050698635.1 Spirillospora sp. | reverse complement strand
CCTTCGCCTGGATCCCGAGCCGGCGCGCGGCGCCGACCAGCGCCAGGGCCGCCTCCGGACCGGGACAGGTGACCTCCAGCGCGGAGGACCGGCCGGGCTCGGTCAGCGAGCCGTGCGCGAGGAACGCGCCCCGCCACGCGGACTCGGCGTCGCAGGCCGCGCCCGCGACGACGTGCCGCGGCAGGCCGCGCACCGGCCGCCCGTTGTTGTCGATCAGCCCGGTCTGGCGGGCGAGCGACTCGCCGTCCCGGAAGACGCGCACGACGTAGCGGTTGCCTTTACGCAGCCCGCTCGCCGCGAGCACGACGACCTCGGAGGTGTGCCCGAACACCTCCGCGATGTCCTTGATCAGGCGCCGTGCCGCGACCCCGGTGTCGATCTCGGCCTCGATCACGATGCGCCCGCTGACCAGGTGCAGGCCGCCCGCGAAGCGCAGCAGCGTCGACACCTCGGCCTTGCGGCAGCACGGCTTCATGATCGTCAGCCTGCTCAGCTCGTCCTTGACCACACCGGTCATCGCCATGAGTTGGACCCTCCCCCTATCGGACTTCCAGCAGTCTCGCCGATCGCGGCGGCACCGGACGTCACTCACTGAATATCTGTACGAAGGCTTGGGCCAGACGGGCAGGTTCATGGCGCGGGGAACCGTCGTCGGCGGCGACGTCGGCGAGCACGAGCCGCCCGCCGAGCTCCTTGACGGCCGTGTCGAGCGCCGCCGGGTCGTCCACCACCCCGCGGTCGGCGAGGACGACGTCCACGTTCAGGTCGGGCGCGTGCGCCCGCAGGACCTCCAGATGGGTCTGCGGGGAGAAGTCGTCGGTCTCACCGGGCTGCGGCGCGAGGTTCAGCGCCACGACGCGGCGGGCGGGGGACGCGGCCAGCGCGCGGGCCAGCGCCGGGACCTTCAGATGCGGCAGGACGCTGGTGAACCAGGACCCGGGCCCGAACACGATCCAGTCGGCGTCGTCGACGGCGGCCAGCGCCTCCGGGCAGGCGGGCGGGTCGGCCGGGACGAGCGAGACGCCGAGCACGCTGCCGGGCGTCCGCGCGCACGCGACCTGCCCCTTCACGTGGGTGATCTCGTCGGGCCTGGACGGGTCGGCGCCGCGCACCCGCGCGACGATGTCCATCGGGACGGCCGCCATCGGCAGGACCCGGCCGTGCGCGCCGAGCAGCCGACCGACCCAGTCGAGCCCGTCGACCGCCGCCTCCTGGCCGAGCAGCTCCCACAGCGCGACGATCAGCAGGTTCCCGACGGCGTGGCCCTCCAGGTCGCCGTCGCCGTGAAACCGGTGCTGGACGACGTCGCGCCACGTCTGCCCCCACTCGTCGTCGCCGCACAGCGCGGCGAGCGCCATGCGCAGGTCGCCGGGCGGGAGCACGCCGAGCTCGCGGCGGAGCCGTCCGCTGGACCCGCCGTCGTCGGCGACGGTGACGACCGCGGTCAGCCGGTCGGTGACGCGGCGCAGCGCGGACAGCGAGGCGTAGAGGCCGTGGCCGCCGCCGAGCGCGACGACCTTCGGGCCGTGGGGCTTCACCGTGAGGCTAATCTGCTCTCCCTGGCCGGGGCCCCGCCGGGCGCCGGGCGGAGACCTTACTCGCGGCCGAGGTCACGATGGGCGACCTGCACGTCGATGCCCTCGTCCCGCAGCCGGGCGGCGATCTGTTCCGCCATGGCCACACTACGGTGTTTGCCGCCGGTACATCCCACGGCCAGCGTCACGTAGTGCTTGCCCTCGCGCTCGTAGCCGTCGGCGAGCAGGCGCAGCACCTCGGCGTAGGCGTACAGGAACTCCTTGGCGCCGCGCTGCCCGAGGACGTAGTCGCGGACGGGGGCGTCACGGCCCGTCATCGGCCGCAGCTCGGGCACCCAGTGCGGGTTCGGCAGGAACCGGCAGTCGACGACGAGGTCGGCGTCGACGGGCAGGCCGTACTTGTAGCCGAACGACACGACGGTCGCGCGCAGGCTGCTCTCGCCCGTGTCGTTGCCGAAGAACCCGATGATCTTGTTGCGCAGCTCGTGCACGTTCAGGCCGCTGGTGTCGATCACCAGGTCGGCCTCGGCGCGGACCTCGCGGACCAGCTCCCGCTCGCGGGCGATGCCGTCCACGAGGCGGCCGTCGCCCTGCAGCGGGTGCGGGCGGCGGACGCTCTCGAACCGGCGCACCAGGTCGTCGTCGCCGGCCTCCAGGAACACCACGCGCGGGTGGACGCCGCGGGCCTCCAGCTCGGCGATGGAGGAGTGCAGGTCCGCGGTGAAGGCGCGGCTGCGGACGTCGACGACCACCGCGATGCGGGGCACGGCGTCCTTCACCCGGCCGCCGAGGTCGGCCATCGTGGCCAGCAGCCCCGGCGGGAGGTTGTCGACCACGAACCAGTCGAGGTCCTCCAGGGACTTGGCCGCGGTGCTGCGGCCCGCACCGGACATGCCGGTGACGATCACTATGTCCGGGATCTTCGTCTCGCTGCTCATGACCCTCTCCCCGTGCTCCCCGTACTCCCCGTGTGCTCCCC
>JBOHBY010000881.1:0-1731 GCA_050698635.1 Spirillospora sp. | reverse complement strand
GTCCGCGAGCGCCGACCGGAGCCGCGCCGACGCGTCGTCCGGCCGTCCGATCGGTGCCGCCGCGAGCAGCAGGGTCCCCATCACGCGGCCCAGTCTCCCATCAGCGGTTCTCCGCGCGAGCCTCCCCACGGCGGTTCCCGGCGTTCCCGGCGCGAGACCGGGGCGGCCCGGCCCGCCCGTACGATGACAGGATGGCGACGACGGATCTCGTTCACGCCCCGGCCTCGGGGTCGCGGCGCAGGCCGCCCCCGCTGCGGGAATGGCTCGCTCCCGTGATTCCCGGCCACCCGCTGCTGTCCTGGCTCGGGCCGCTGCTGGTCACGGCGTTCGCCGGGTATCTGCGGTTCGACCGGCTGGGGTCGCCGGACCAGGTCGTCTTCGACGAGACGTACTACGCCAAGGACGCGCTGTCCCTGCTGAAGTTCGGCTGGGAGCACAACACCGTCAAGGACGCCGACAAGATGCTGATCGCCGATCAGCACGCGAACATCTGGGCGGACGGTCCCTCGTTCGTCGCGCATCCGCCGTTCGGCAAGTGGATGATCGCCGTCGGCGAGTGGATGTTCGGCGCGACGCCGTTCGGATGGCGGTTCATGCCCGCCCTCGCGGGGACGCTGTCGGTGCTGATCCTGTGCCGGGTCGCGCGCCGGATGACGGGGTCGACGCTGCTCGGTTGCGCGGCCGGGCTGCTGCTCGCGGTGGACGGCCTCGCGTTCGTGACGAGCCGCGCCGCGCTGCTCGACATCTTCGTGATGTTCTGGGTCCTCGCCGGCTTCGCCTGCCTGGTGAACGACCGGGACCGCTCGCGCCGCGTCCTCGCCGAGAAGATCGAGCGGGGGGACACCTCCGTCTACGGGCCGTTCCTCGTCCACGGCTGGCGGTGGGGCGCGGGGGTCTGCCTCGGCCTGGCGTGCGCCACCAAGTGGACGGGCGTCTTCTACGTCGCCGCTTTCGGGCTGATGGTCGTCCTGTGGGACTACGGTGCCCGCCGCGCGGCCGGGGTCAGGGCGCCGCTCACCGGGACGATGCTGCTGGAGGCCGTCCCGGCGTTCGTGCAGCTCGTCGTCGTCGGGCTGATCACGTACCTGGTGACCTGGTGGGGCTGGATCTTCAAGCCGGGGGCGTGGGGACGCGGTGAGGCGTCCAGCCATGTGTGGTGGCGGCCGTTCGAGGCCATGCCGGACCTGCTGCGTCATCACAAGCAGATCCTCGATTTCCACACCGGGCTGGACGACAAGCATCCGTACCAGTCGTGGCCGTGGGACTGGCCCGTCCTGAAACGTCCGGTCGCGTTCTTCTACACCGAGCCCAAGGGTGCGTGCGGCGACGCGAACCGCTGTTCCCGCGAGATCCTCGGGATCGGGACGCCCGCGCTGTGGTGGGGCGCGCTGGCCGCGCTGGTCGTGCTCGTGTTCATCTGGGTGATGCTGCGTGACTGGCGGGCCGGGGCGATCCTGGTCGGGTTCCTCGCCGGGTGGCTCACCTGGTTCCCGTCGGCGTTCGCCGAGCGGACGATGTTCCTGTTCTACGCGACGCCGCTGATCCCGTTCATGGCGATGGCGGTCGTGCTCGTCTTGGGCTATCTGATGGGGCCCGCACCCGCCTGGTATTCGGGGGCGCATGCCGCCGCCGCCCGGACGGGCGAGAACGAGGGGTATGACGACGCGTCCACGCTCCCCGGCCATGGGCCGGGAGGCGCGCACACGCCCACGCCGCACGCGGGGCCGCCAC
>JBOHBY010000880.1:0-1595 GCA_050698635.1 Spirillospora sp. | reverse complement strand
CGCCCCGTCCGGCCCGCCGGGTGTCAGCCCTGGGCGTCAAAGCGCGGGAACGCCGCCGCGCCCGCGTAGCGTGCGGCGTCGTCCAGCAGCTCCTCGATGCGCAGCAGCTGGTTGTACTTGGCGACGCGGTCGCTGCGGGCCGGGGCACCGGTCTTGATCTGGCCGCAGTTGGTCGCGACGGCCAGGTCGGCGATCGTGGTGTCCTCCGTCTCGCCGGACCGGTGGCTCATCATGCAGCGGTAGCCGCTGGTCTGCGCGAGCGAGACGGCGTCGAGGGTCTCGCTGAGCGTGCCGATCTGGTTGACCTTGACCAGCAGCGCGTTCGCGGCGCGGGCGCCGATGCCGCGGGCCAGCCGCTCGGGGTTGGTGACGAACAGGTCGTCGCCGACGATCTGGACGCGGTCGCCGACGGCCGCGGTGAGGCCCTCCCAGCCGGGCCAGTCCTCCTCGTCGAGCGGGTCCTCGATGGAGACCAGCGGGTACTCGCTGATCAGCTCGCCGTAGTAGGCGGCCATGTCGTCGGCGGACCGCTTGGCGCCCTCGAAGGTGTACTGCCCACCGGAGTGGAACTCGGTGGCGGCCACGTCCAGGGCGAGGGCGATGTCGCGTCCGGGGGTGAACCCGGCCTTGCCGATCGCCTGCATGATCAGGTCGAGCGCGTCGCGGTTGCTCGGCAGCTCGGGCGCGAAGCCGCCCTCGTCGCCGAGGCCGGTGCTCAGGCCCTTGGACTTCAGCACCGACTTCAGCGCGTGGTAGGTCTCGGCGCCCCAGCGCAGCGCCTCGGCGAAGGTCGCCGCGCCGATCGGCGCGACCATGAACTCCTGGACGTCGACGTTGGTGTCGGCGTGCGCGCCGCCGTTCAGGATGTTCATCATCGGGACGGGCAGCAGGTGCGCGTTCGGCCCGCCGACGTAGCGGAACAGCGGCAGGCCCGCGGAGTCGGCGGCGGCCTTGGCGACGGCCAGGCTGACGCCGAGGATCGCGTTGGCGCCGAGTGCCGACTTGGCCGGGGTGCCGTCCAGGTCGACCAGCAGCTGGTCGATCAGCCGCTGGTCGGAGGCGGGGTAGCCGACGAGCTTCTCGTCGATGGTCTCGTTGACGGCCCGGACGGCGTTCCGGACGCCCTTGCCGCCGTAGCGCTCGCCTCCGTCCCGCAGCTCCACGGCCTCGAACTGCCCGGTGGAGGCCCCGCTCGGCACGGCCGCGCGCGCCTCGGTCCCATCGGCGAGCAGCACCTCGACCTCGACGGTGGGATTGCCGCGGGAGTCCAGAATCTCCCGGGCGAGTACGGCCTCGATCGACGACACGGGGAACCCCCTGATGATGATGCGGTTGTCTGTGGACTGCGGTCTCGAGTGCAGGCACCGAGCCTAGCCGCGCCGCCCCCGCGCCGCCGAACGGGCTCGCCGTCCACGCCCGAACGCCGTACAAACCGGGCGATCACTGAGCATTCACGGAGGATTCCGGCTGAACGATCCTTTACCCGTCGACCACGGTCGTGTTTGCCTTGTTCAGGCAAGAAAGACCGGGTACTGGCAGGAGTGCGTACCCGGGAGGTCGCCATACGTGTCCGGCAGGGCCGGTCCGCGACGCGC
>JBOHBY010000879.1:0-3695 GCA_050698635.1 Spirillospora sp. | reverse complement strand
GGACGGCCGCGCCGGGCCGCGCATCGTGCCACCTCCGCCGGCCCCGCCCCGACCGGCCATCACGGGGTACGCGCCGCCGCCCGAACGATTCCGTCAGGAGAACCCGACTCTGCCGGTACAGGGACGTTGCAAGCTGAGCTGGAAATGCGCAGGGTCCCCCCGGCCCCGAGCTGTCGAGGATGGCGACGGCCGGAACCTGTCAAGGGCGCCCTACGGGCGTCACTACGTGATGGCTGCGCCACCCTTGACAGAACCCGTCCGCCGCTCAGTACAGGTCTCGTCGGGGCCGGGGGAGGAAGGTAGGGGGGAAGAACAGCGGCTACGCCGCACGCCCAGACCCTCACGGGGATCGGGCACCACGCGACCGCGGATCTACGTGGGGCAGGAAGTGTAGGTGAGCGCAGGGTGCGGGGTGTCTGGCATGCAGCACAGGCCAAGGCCCCAGACCATGCGGCTATTGACGGCGCGTCCAGGTGAGGTGAGGCTTGGCCGGGTACGGCCATGTGGGCGGTGTTTGCGCAGGTCATTGAGTGGGAGGTTCTAGCGTTGCGGTTTTCATTGTTCTACGAGCACCAGCTGCCGCGTCCGTGGTCGGACGGGCAGGAGCTCAGGCTCTACCAGGACGCGCTTGACCAGGTCGAACTCGCCGACCGGGTCGGCTTCGACTACGTCTGGGAGGTCGAGCACCATTTCCTGGAGGAGTATTCGCACTCGTCGGCGCCGGAGGTGTTCCTCGCCGCCGCTTCGCAGCGGACCAGGCGTATTCGGCTGGGGCACGGGATCGTCCAATTGCCGCCCGCCGTCAATCACCCGGCGCGCATCGCCGAACGCGTCGCGACGCTCGATCTCGTCTCCAACGGACGGGTGGAATTCGGCACGGGCGAGTCGAGCGCGAGCGCGGAACTCGGCGCGTTCGGAGTGCGCCGGACCGTCAAACGTGCCCAATGGCAGGACGCGATAGACGCCATCACCCGGATGTTCGTCGAGGAGCCGTTCGCCGGGTGGAACTCCGCCGACATCACGATGCCGCCGCGCAACGTCCTGCCGAAGCCGGTGCAGAAACCGCATCCGCCGCTGTGGGTTGCGTGCTCGCGCCGGGAGACCATCCAGTTCGCGGCCCGCAACGGCATCGGCGCCCTGTCGTTCTCGTTCGTCGAACCGGAGGACGCCGCCCAGTGGGTGGACGACTACTACCGCATCCTCGCGTCCGACGAATGCGTCCCGGCGGGCTTCGCGGTGAACCCGAACGTGGCGGTCGTCCTGCCGATGATGCTGCACGAGGACGAGGCCACCGCCATCGAGCGGGGCATCGACGGCGCGCATTTCTTCGCCTTCGCGCTCGCGCACTACTACGGGCCCACCCCGCACGACCCGGGCCGCACCGACGTGTGGCAGGAATTCCTGCGCCGCCGCGGCTCCCGCGGCCTCTCCCGCGAGGAGATCATCGCCAACGCGGAAAGCCTCAGCGTCAACGCGGGATCGCTTCGCGGCGCCGTCGGCACACCGGACCAGGTCGCCGAACTCATCCGGCGGTACGAGGCGGTCGGCGTCGACCAGATCTCCTTCGTCCTCCAGGCGGGCGCGAACAAGCACGAGCACATCTGCGAATCCCTCGACCTGTTCGGGAAATCGGTGCTGCCGCGCTTCGCCGAAGGACGCGACGAACGCGAGGCGGCCAAGGCGGAACGGCTCGCCCCCGCCATCGAGGCCGCGCTCGCCCGGCGCGAGCCGGCGCGGAAAGCACCGTCCGGCTACCGCATCGACGAGGACGCGGAAGTCGCCCGCGCGCACCGCTCGGCGCGGCGACCCGTCCGTCCTGACATTCGCACGGCGGCCCGGCGGCGGTTCCAGCAAGGCTTCTACAAACTCGTCCACGGCCGTTCCGACGCCCAGATCGAAAAGCGCTTCGGCCCGGCCGCGCAACGCGTCTTCTTCGCCGGGATGGCCCGCGCCTACGACCCGTCCGCGGTCGCGGGATTCACCGGCGAACTCGAATTCCGCCTGACCCGCGCCGACGGCCAGACCGTGTGGACGCTGCACATCGACAAGTCCCGAGCCCGCGTCCGACCAGGCCCGGCGCGGGACCCGGCCCTCACCGTCACCATGGCGACGGCCGATTTCCTGCGGATTCTCGCGGGCGACGCCAACCCGGCGTCGCTCCTCATGGACGGCCGACTCGAACTGCGCGGCGACCAGTATCTGGCGCCGCGTCTGAGCGAGATGTTCGGCGGCCCGTCACCCTACTGACGAAGAGGTGGCCGTGGTCCCCCGATGTCCACGGCCACCACACAGGTAGACGTCCACACCCCCGCTAATAGTTCGCGGTCCTTCCAGAAAAGATCTACCGTCGCGGGATGTTCTCCCTCCAGGAGCCCCCGCTGTTCACCCGGCTGAAGAAGGCCCGGCGAATCCTGGTGGCCGGTGCGGGCGGCGGATTCGACGTGTACGCGGGCCTGCCCCTCGCCCTGTCGCTGATGAACGAGGGCAAGGACGTCCACCTGGCGAACCTGTCGTTCAGCGCCCTCTACGGCCTGCCGTCCGACACCTGGCTCGAAGCCGACGTCGCCGCCGTGACCCCCGAAACCCTGACCCGCGACGACTATTTCCCCGAGGCGACCCTGGCCCGCTGGCTCGACCGGCACGGCCTTCCGTCCACGGTCTACGCGTTCCCGAAAGTGGGCGTCCGGCCTCTCCGCGCCGCCTACCGCCACCTCATCGGCCACCTGGACCTGGACGCCATTGTTCTCGTGGACGGCGGCACCGACATCTTCATGCGCGGCGACGAATCCGGCCTCGGCACCCCCGAGGAGGACATGGCCAGCCTCGCCGCCGTCCACGGCCTGGACGTCGCCGAGAAAATCGTCGTCTCCCTCGGCTTCGGAGTGGACGCCTACCACGGCGTGAACCACAGCCTCGTCCTGGAGAACCTCGCCGCCCTGACCGACGACGGCTCATATCTGGGCGCCTTCTCCATTCCCCGCGACAGCCGCGAAGCGGCCCTCTACACGGACGCGGTCGAATACGCCCAAGCCGCGACACCCGCCCATCCGAGCATCGTCAACGGCTCCATCTCCGCCGCACTGCGGGGCCGGTTCGGCAACGTCCACTTCACCACCCGGACCAGCAACAGCGAACTGTTCATCAATCCGCTGATGTCGATGTACTTCGCCGTCGACCTCGACGGCCTGGCCCGCCGGAACCTCTACCTCGACCGCCTGGAGAACACCCGGCTCATCCGCCAGATCAGCTCAATCATCGAGGATTTCCGCGACGAGACCCGTCCGCGCCCGCCCCGCCAATACCCACACTGACCCGCTACGAGGAGGGACGTCCGGCCACAAGGTCGGACAGCCAATCCCCCAGCCGTTGGATGGGTCGCCGATACCGCCGTTCACGCGCCCGCGCGCGACGCTCTTTCCGCGACCCCTCCGCATACCGGCGCCGAGCCCACAGCGAATCAGGCCGCGCCAGCCGGACCGCCCCGACGAACGCCAACACCCCGATGAACAAGCCGAAGACGCCCGTCCAGACCTTGCCCTTCATGAGCGCGACGAGTGACAGGCACAGATCGAGGATGAGGACGAACGCAATCGTCCATAGCCCGCCCCCGGCGGCCTCGTCCATCCCCAATGGCCGCAGGCCCAGCAACAGCAGCCCGCACAACGCGATCGTGACGAACACGACCTCGACCGACA
>JBOHBY010000878.1:0-2755 GCA_050698635.1 Spirillospora sp. | reverse complement strand
GTCCGAGGCCGACGTCGATCGCCGGATCGGCGAGCTGCTCGAGCAGGTCGGGATGCCGGCCGAGCGGGCCAGGTCCTACCCGCACCAGCTCAGCGGCGGCCAGCGACAGCGCGTGATGATCGCGATGGCGCTCGCCTGCCGTCCCGACCTGGTGATCGCCGACGAGCCGACGGTCGCGCTCGACGTCACCGTCGCCAAGGAGATCCGCGCGCTGCTGCGGAGCCTCCAGGACGAGCACGGCTTCGGCGTCCTCTACATCACGCACAACCTCGGCGAGGTGCGCGAGCTGTGCGACCGGGTGAACGTCCTGTACGCGGGGGAGGTCGTCGAGACAGGGCCGGTCCCCGAGGTGCTGGACCGTCCGGCGCACCCCTACACCCGGGCGCTGCTCGCCGCGGTGCCCGACGCCGGGAGCGCGGGCGGGCACCTGGCGGCCATTCCCGGCGCGGTGCCCGCCCGTCCCGACACCGTCGAGGGCTGCGTCTTCGCGGCCCGCTGCGCCCACGTCATGGACGCCTGCCGCACCGCCCCGGTATTGCGCGCCGAAGCGTCCACCCCGGACGACCCGGACGACGCGGCCGAAGCGGGCAGGGCAAGCGCCTGCCATCTGAAGGGGGTGCCCGCGTGAAACCCGACGCGAGCGCGCAGCCCGTGCTGGACGTGCGGAAACTCGTCAAGAAATACGCCGGGCACACCGCCGTCGCGGGCGCCGACCTGCGGATCGAGCCGGGGGAGATCCACGCGCTCGTCGGCGAGTCCGGCTCCGGCAAGACCACGCTGGCGCGCTGCGTCCTCGGGCTGATCCCGCCCACCGCCGGGGAGATCAGCGTGGACGGCCGGCCGCTCGCCGGGCTCTCCCGCGCGGAGCTGCGCAGGCTCCGCCGCCGCGTGCAGATCGTCTTCCAGAACCCGTACGCCGCGCTGAACCCGCGGATGACGGTCCGGCGGCTCGTCGCCGAGCCGCTGCGCGTCGCGGGCCGGGGGGAGGACGAGTCCGCCGCCGCGCTCGAACGCGTCGGGCTCCCCGCCGACCTGCTCGGACGGTACCCGCACGAGCTGTCAGGCGGTCAGTGCCAGCGGGTGGCGATCGCGCGGGCGCTGGCGGTCGGGCCGGCGCTGCTCGTCCTCGACGAGCCGACGTCGGCGCTCGACGTGTCCGTCCAGGCGCAGATCCTCAACCTGCTGCTCGACCTGCGGGCGGAGTCCGGCCTGGCGTACCTGTTCATCTCGCACGACCTCGGCGTGGTCAGGCACCTGGCCGACCGGGTCAGCGACATGTACCGCGGCGAGATCGTGGAGACCGGCCCGGCCCGCGACGTCCTGGACGCGTCCGAACACCCCTACACGCGCCGCCTCCTCGACTCCGTCCCCCGCCCCGGCCCCTCGCTTCCCGCCTCGTCCGTCGTCGACCGTCCCCAAGGAGCCCGTTCGTGAGCCGTATCCTCGGTGTCGCAGCAATGCAGGTCGCCCCCGTCCCGGCCGACCCGGACGCGACCTTCGCGAAGTTCGCCCGCGAGGTGCGGTCGCTCGCCGCGGTGTCCCCGGCCATGGACCTGCTGGTGTTCCCTGAGCTCTACCTCACCGGGCTCGGCAGCTTCGAGACCCCCTACCAGCCCGGATACCTGGAACGGGTGGCGGAGACGATCCCCGGCCCGCTCACCGACCGCGTCTGCGAACTCGCCGCCGAGACGGGCAAGTGGATCGTGCCGGGCACGCTCTCCGAACGCAGCGGCGCCGACCTGCACAACACGGCGATCGCGGTCTCCCCGTCCGGTGAGATCGTCGCGTCGTACCGCAAGCTGTTCCCCTGGATGCCGTACGAGACGTCCAAGCCGGGGGACCGGCACGTCGTCTTCGACATCCCCGGGGTCGGCCGCTTCGGGCTCGCCATCTGCTACGACGGCTGGGTGCCGGAGATCGCCAGGACGCTCGCGTGGATGGGCGCCGAGGTCCTGCTCCAGCCCACCTTCACCCGCACCGCCGACCGTCCGCAGGAACTCGTGCTGGCGCGGGCGAACGCCATCACCAACCAGATGTACGTCGTCAACCCCAACTTCGGACGGCTGTTCGGCACCGGCCGCAGCATCGCCGTCGACCCGGAGGGCAGGGTGCTCGCCCAGGCCGGTGACGGGGAGGAGTTCCTCACCGTCCTCATCGACCTCGACCTGGTGAGCGCGGTCAGGGAGCACGGCACCGCCGGGCTCAACACCGTCTGGAAACAGCTGCGCGACGCGCCCCCGCCGTTCCCGCCGGCCGCGCACGGCTACGCCGCCGGCGAGGTGATGCGGACGCTCGGCCCGCTGGTCCCCGGCGACGGCGGAAAACCCATCATGTCCTGACCGACCCCCTCCTTCTCCACAGCCTTCGCTTCGACGGACAGCCCCACACGGCCCGTCCGGGTCGTGCGGTCTCCTCTCCCCTGGAGGTGTCGCCATGTCCCTCGTCCGACCCCACGGCCGGCGCGTTCTCGCCGTCGCCCTGGCGCTCTGCGCCGCGGTGACCATCGGGCAGTCGCCCGGCGTGCTGCTCGGCAGGGCCGCCGCCGACGCGGTGGTCCCCGTCCCCGGTGACCCGCTCACCGGCAGCGGGACGGTCAGCCGCTCGCTGCTCACCTACGCCCAGCTCATGTCGGGCACGAGCACGGCACCGGTCAGCGACGCCGCGTTCGCGCTTCCGGCGCAGGCCGCGCCGCCCACGCACACCTTCGAGGGCACGCTGACGCTGAACGGGGAGGCCACCGGGGGCGGTTTCACGG
>JBOHBY010000877.1:0-2604 GCA_050698635.1 Spirillospora sp. | reverse complement strand
TCCCCCTACACAGGCTCGATCGCGGCGTCCGTGTCCGCGTCCGCGTCGGCGTCGGTGATGGCGTCGGCGATGGCGTCCAGGCGCCGGGTGTGGAAATCGGAGCCGGTGAGCTCCTGCCACCGGGTGGCGAAGAAGGTCAGCTCGGTGCGGTAGCCGGTGGCGAGCCTGGTGTAGCTCCAGCCTTCCTCGGCCTTGCAGCAGTCGTGCTCGGGCCACGTCCAGGTCTCGTCCAGGCCGCGGGCCGCGATCAGGCGGCAGGCGTGTACGGCGGTGGCGAGCGTGCGGAGCTTGTCGAAGGTGAACTCGGTGTCGTCGTAGTAGACGTGGAGCAGGTCCAGCGTGCCGCTGACGATCTCCTTGGCGCGGACGAGGTCGCCCGTACGGGTGCAGAACTCCAGGTGAGCCGCGACCGCGCGCGGGTCGTCCGCGATCGCCGCCAAGCCCTCCGCGCTCCCGCCGGCGAAGGCGCGTTCGTGGATCTCGCGCGCTTTGGCGTCGTTTCCCGCTCGCAGGTACGGGACGATCAGCCGCGCCTCCTCGTCCTTGCCTGACAGCTCCGGCCCCATCGTCGCGAGCACGTCGTCGTGGAGGCCGAGGCCGAGGTCGAGCCACCAGTCCGTCAGGCGCAGGACGTTCGCCCAGGTGGCGTAGTCGTCGCAGGACGACGGCAGCGCCTCGAACGCCGCCCATCCCGCGCGGGCCGCGTCCACGTCGCCGCAGCGGACCTCCAGCTCGGTCGCGTACCAGCGCAGATGGTGCAGGTCGTGGGTGTCGGGACGGCAGTGCCGCCCGAGCATCTCGATCAGCTCGCGGATCTGCGCGGCATGGACGGTCGCGCGCGTCAGCACCCGTTCCAGGACGACGGGCGCCGCCGCCCACAACCGGTCGAGACGTTCGCCGCCGAGCAGACCCGCGTCGCCGTCGTGCAGGCGGACGAGGGCCGTGAACGCCGCGAAAAGGTCGGGCCGCATCGCCGTCGGCTTGTACGCCAGCAGCTCGTCCAGATGCGCGAAGCGGACGTCGAGCAGCGCGTCCCGCTCGCCCGTCGCGAACGCGTTCTGCATGAGCCGCTGAAGATGAACGACCCGCTCCCACCTGCGGTCGAACTCCCGCGCCCGGTCGAGCTCCTCCCGGATCTCCTCCGTGGTGGCCGCCGCGAGGTGCGGCGACAGCCGCGGCCTGGCACGGTGGGCGGGCTCGCTGACCGCATCGGGAAGTGCGAGGCGCTGCTCGGTGAACGGCTCGGCGTGCAGCCGCGCCAGGATCGTCTCGACGTTGAAGGACGTCCCGTCCATCTCGTCGAGGTTCATCGCGAAGTCCAGCGCCCACCAGCGGTGCTCGGCGCCGAGTTCGGCGTAGGACCGGATCGGGGCGGCGTCGCAGTCGCACCCCTCCTCCTCGCACGACCACACCCACTCCTCGTCGAGGCCGCGTTCGGTGACCCGGCGGCACAGCAGCGCCACCGCGGCCGCCGTCCACATCTGCTGGACGGTCGTGACCGTGCCCTGCAACCGCCCGAGGTTGCGGTGCAGGACGTCCAGCCCGCGCTCCTCGTTGCCGGTGCGGGCACAGAACTCCAGGTGGGCGGCGATGTCCTCCAGCTTCATGCCGGTCCGCGCGTAGGTGCTCTGGTGCGCGGCGACCGCCTCGTCCGTCCGGCCGGTGCGCAGGTACGGCATGATCAGGCCGTCCACGTAGACGTGGCCCTCGCGCGGCGTGATCTGCCCGGTCAGCACGGGCGTGAGGGTCTCGATGGCGCGCTCGTCCTGGCCGAGCCGCTCCCACATCGTGGCCCCGACCTCGGCCACCCCGTCGGGCAGGACGTGCCCGAGCGGCATCTCCGCGAGCTGGAACTTCTGCCAGAGCCGCTCCACCTCGGCCGTGTTCCCGCGGCGCGCCTCGACCTCCATGCGATAGCGGCCGAGGACCGTGAAGACCTTCGACCGGGACGGCAGGCACTGGCGCTCAAGCTCGTCGATCAGCCGGTGGACCCGCTCGGCCGGCTCCGGATAGATGCGGATGAAGATGTCGACGATGTTGAAGAACTGGTTCCACATCGCGGTGACGTTGTCCTCGATGAAACGGTCCGGTTCGGCCCGCCACATCGTGAGGCATGTGCGCAGCAGACCGATCCATTCGGTGAAGATCTCCCGCGAGTCCTTCGTCCACGTCTTGCCGCGCAGTGACCAGCCGTACGCGAGCCGCGCCTCGAAGAGCAGTTCGGTGTCGCCCAGCTGTTCGGCGTCGCCGAGGATCTGCTGCATCGTCCGCCAGTAGGTCTCCTTGCCGACGCCGCCGTTGTCGTCGGGGTCGAGGTCGTACGCGTCGTCGAGCCTGCGTCGCAGGCCGTCCTTGTCCAGCATCAGATTCCGGGCTCCTGGTGGATCGCGTGCTCCACGAGGCCGAGGAACGCGCGGTTGACGCTCGCGACGTCGCCCGGCCGGACGGCGCGCTGCCCCGCCAGCAGCGCGTACCCGTACAGCGCCTCCACCGACAGCCGGACGAGCCGCGCGTTCGCCGTGCTGGTCAGGCGGGCGATCAGCGGGTTGCGATGGTTGAGGACCAGCAGCGGCCTGGCCTGCTCACCGCCGCTGCCGCCACCGC
>JBOHBY010000876.1:0-3834 GCA_050698635.1 Spirillospora sp. | reverse complement strand
CTCGGACTTCACCGGATCGGTCGCCGACTACGGCACCGCACAGCCCTCGTGCTACGACTTCAAGGGCGCCGGTAATGGTAAGGGCAAGTGCGTCAAGAACAACGCCGCCTCGGTCTGGAACCGCAGTAGCAAGACCGTCCGGGTGTACTTCAACAGCAACTACGGCGGCAAGTCGCAGGCCTTCAAGGCGGGCGCCAAGGGCAACCTCAACGCCACCCTGAAGAACCAGAACGCGTCACACAGTTTCGTGACCCCCGGGACCGGGTGCAAGACCGACGGCACCAACGCCAAACTGCCCACGACCATCCTGGTCTACCGGGTTTCCCTCAACAAAGTCGAGCGGGTGTCGTTCAAGTACTACGTGAGGAACGTCCTGCCGAACGAGTGGATTTCGAGCTGGCCGAAGGAGTCCCTGAAGGCGGGGGCGATGGCGGTCAAGAGCTTCGGCTGGTACTGGGCGCTTCACTCGACGCGCAAGACGTCCGACGGCCGTTGCTTCGACGTCTACGACAACACGTCCAGCCAGGTCTACAAGCCCGGCTCCGCGAAGGCGAGCACGGACGCCGCGGTGAACGCGACGTGGGGCACCCGTATGACGCGCGGCGACAAGATCCTGCAAGCCCACTACTGCGCGACGGAGACGGCGTGTGGTGCGTGGCAGAACGGTAACTGGATGTCGCAGTACGGCTCCCGCGACAAGGCCAACGCCGGCTGGGGCTACGCCAGGATCCTCAAGCACTACTACAACCGGATCGCTCTCAAATCCTGACCCTCCGCAACTGTTCGGGCTGATTCCCCGCCGTGTCACGCACGGCGGGGAACCGGCCGTTTTCGCGTCCAGGCGAGACGACCTACACAGAACCTCACCGGCCTTGTAATCTACGGGCGCGCGACGCCGACGCCGTCGCGCTCACGTGCGGTAGTGAGGGAGCTGGACGTGTCGGGCGGACTCGAAAACTCTCGAAAGGACTGTGACCGCGCGATCGCGAGTTTCGCCGCGCTGTTACGAGCGCTGCGCGATTCGGCGGGCACTCCGTCGTTCCGCGAGATGGCGGGCCGCTCGCGGGCGATCTCGCACACGACCCTGCACGAGGCCGCCCAGGGAAACCGGCTGCCGAGTTGGGCGACGACGGCCGAGTTCATCAAGGCCTGCGGCGCCGATCCCGCCGACTACCGCGACCGGTGGGAATCGGCGAATCAGGTGGTCCGCGCGATGAGCGCCGGTGTGCGGGAGCGGGAGCGGCCTCCGGTGAGCGGTTCGCCGCCGTCGCCGCCGCCGTCGTCCGAGCCTGGCTTGGCGAGCTCCGTCGAGCTGGTGCCCGCCGTTCCGGATCAGCCCGCCGGGGGCGATTCGGACGACCAAGTCCGCCAGCCCGACGACGCCGCTGGGCTGGACGAGGGTGATGCGTCGGAGGCGGCGCGGCCTCGGCGGCGCTTCGCCGTGATCGGGGTGGCGGTCGCGGTCGCGGGCACGGCCGCGGTCATCGTGGTCGGCGCCCTCGTGGTGCAGCGGTTCACCGACGACGAGCCGAGTTCGCCTGAGGGACGGAACGCGACGTCGGCCGACTGTCCGGTGCGCCAGCAGAATCCTCCGCCCAGCGCGCCCGCGCACAAAGGCGACTTCGCCGATTTCGTCTCCGACATCACACTGCCCGACTGCACCCATGTCGCCCGCGGCAAAACGGTCGAGAAAGTGTGGCGGTTCAAGAACAAGGGCACCGTCCGCTGGGAGGGCTACACGCTGCACCGGATCGACCTGCCGCAGCACCGCGAGCAATGCCAGACGGTCGTGGACACTCCGATCCCGAACACGCCTCCCGGCGGGATCGTCGACATCCGGACCTGGGTCACCGCTCCCAACGATCAGGGGTTCTGCTTCGTCCGGTTCAAGATGCTCGACGCCGACGGCAACGTCGCCTTCCCGGGCAGCCGCCCGCTGAACTTCCAGATAATCGTCGACTGACAATGCGTTCGCAGGGTGCTTGGGTTTTGAGGGGCTACGGCTGCTGGATGGTGGCTTGTTCGTAGAAGGCCAGGGCTTCGCGGATGCGGGTGCGGAGCCACATGTGGGGGCGGTCGTTGTCGTAGCGCTGGTGCCAGGCGAGGATGATCGGGACGGGTGGCAGGTCGAACGGCATCGTCCGGGTGCGGAGGCCCAATTTCGTCAGCGTGGGGCTGCACATGTGCTCGGGGACGGCGACCATCAGTTCGCTCTCCGCGACGAGGTACAGGGCGGCGGTGCTCGTTGGTACCGATGCGACGACGCGGCGGCGCAGGCCCAGGGTTTCCAGGGACGTGTCGATCGGGTCGCGGAGCCGGCCGCGGCGGGAGACGATGACGTGATCGGCGGCGGCGAACCGTTCGGCGGTGAGGTCGCCGGTGGCGCACGGGTGGTCGGGGCCGATCGCGGCGACGAGGCGGTCGTGGCCGATCGTGACGTGGTTGATCTCCGGTACGTCCGGTTCGGTGGAGCCGATTTCGAGGTCGACCTGGCCGTGCCGTAGCTCGCCCGTGTCGCTGCTGGCCTCGGCGAGCAGCCTGATCGCGACGCCGGGGGCCTGTTCGCGGACGTTCGCGAGCAGCACGGGCCCGATCGCCGTCGTGACCGCGTCGTGGCCGCGGACAGAGAACGCGCGGTCGAGGCTGGCCAGGTCGAGGTCGTGTTCGGGGCGCAGCACGCCCCGCGCCCGCTGGACGAGGTCGTGTACCTCGCCGCGGATCTCCAGGGCGTACGGCGTCGGGATCATCGTGCGGCCCGCGCGCACGAGGATCTGGTCACCGGTGACGCGCCTGATCCGGCCGAGCGTCCGGCTCATGGCGGGGGCGGACAGGTTCAGCCGCTCGGCGGCGGCCGCGACGCTGTTGTGCTCCAGCAGCGCGTCCAGCGCGGTCAGCAGATTCAGATCCAAGTGCATCAGGGTAAATGTAGCCCTATCAAACATGCACTGGCCATAGCTATTGGTCGCTCTTAGTGTCGGTGACGGGGCGCAACCGGTATGAGGAGCGAGGGCATGGAGATCTGGCAACTGTCCGCCGTCGAGGTCGCGCGGCTGCTCCGCACCGGGGCGGTGTCGTCGGTCGAGGCGACCCGGTCGGTGCTCGCGCGGATCGCCGACGTCAACCCGGCGGCGAACGCGGTCGTCGAGGTGCTGGAGGACGAGGCGCTCGACGCGGCGCGGAAGGCCGACGCGCGACTGCGGCACGGGCGGGCGGATGGGCCGCTGCACGGCGTGCCGGTGACCTTCAAGGTCAACACCAATGTGGCCGGGCTGCCCACCACGGAGGGTGTCGCCGCGTACAAGGACCACGTCGCCTCCGAGACCGATCCGCAGGTCGCGAGCTGGCTGGACGCCGGCGCCGTCCTCGTCGGCCGGACGAACTGCCCGCCGTTCGCCACCCGGTGGACGACGGAGAACGATCTGTACGGGGCGACCATCAACCCGTGGGATCCGGCGGTGACGCCGGGCGGGTCCAGTGGCGGCGCGGCGGTCGCGGTGGCGCTCGGGATGGGGGCGCTGGCGCAGGGCAACGACATCGGCGGGTCGATCCGGTATCCGGCCGCGTGTTGCGGGGTCGTCGGGATGCGGCCCACGCCGGGACGTGTTCCAGCCTGGGCCGGGTCGCCGTCGCATGATCCGCCGATGGCCGTGCAGGCGTTCGTCGAACAGGGGCCGATCGCCCGGACGGTCGCCGACCTGCGGCTCGGGCTCCGCGCGATGGAGACCTATGACCCACGCGATCCGCGGGCGGTCGCCCTCGGCAGCCGGATTCCCCCGGCGGGGGCGGCGGAGCGGACGCGGGTCGCGGTCGTCGTCGACCCGGGCGGGCCGGGGC
>JBOHBY010000875.1:0-3174 GCA_050698635.1 Spirillospora sp. | reverse complement strand
GCCTGGACGTGCTCGGCCTGCGGTTCGTCCACCCGGAGGCGGTGCATCCGCTGCTGGGGCGGCTCGGTGCCGTCGAGGCCGGGCCGCGCGCCGTTCTCGCCGACGCCGCCGTCCGGGCGGCGGTCGAGGAGTCGTTCGAGGCCGACGATCCCGACGCGGTCGCCGAGGCCGTCCTGGGACTCGTCTCGGCCGCGCGGATCGATCCTGGCGAGGAACCCTGGCTGTCCGACCTGGCCCTGCCCGGCGACGACGGGGACCTGTATCCGGCGGGCGAACTTCTGCTGCCCGAGAGCCCGCTGCGCACCCTCATGGCCGACGACGCGCCGTTCGGGGTGGTCGACGGCGAACTGCTGGAGCGGTGGGGCGTGGAGACGCTCACGGCCGCCGGTGTCTTGGACGGGTTCGCTCTCGCCAAGGGCGAGGACGTGAACCTCACCGGGCTCGCCGCAGAAGCGGAGACCCTCGAACTCGACGACGAGGACCTGTGGTCGGACGACGTCCTACGGCGAATCGGCCCACAAGACCTTCCGCCGCTAGTGCCGGAGTTCCTGGCCGTCCGTGACCTCGAACTGGTCGACGACTGGGCGGCGGCGTTGCGCGTCCTTGCGTCGCCGCCGTGGCGGGCGGCGATCGTCGATCCCGTCCATGTGGCCTTGCACGACGGTCGGCGGGTCGCCGTCCCGTCGTACACGGCGTGGTGGCTGAGCCGTCACCGCGTTCTGGACGGCCGCAGGCCCGGTGAATTCAGGTTGAGCGGAGACGAGGCGCTGGCAGGGCTCTACGACGTCGCGCCAGAGGGATTTGACGAACGGCTCCTGCTCGCCTTGGGCGTCCGTACCTCGCTTGCCGACCTCCTGGACGAACCCGAAGGCGCCCAAGAACTGGTCGACCGCCTCGGCGACCCAGAACGGAACGTCAGCCGCGCCCAATTGGGCGGGCTCTGGACGGCCTTGGCCGACACCCCACCGGACACGGTCGTCGAACCACCCGACCATGTGCGGACGGTCGTGGACGGCAGCGTCGAGCTCGTGGAAGCCGCTGATGCCCTCGTCCTGGACACCCCGGACGTCCTCCCACTCCTCCAAGGCCAGCCGCTCGTCATCGCCGCCCAAGGACGGGACGAACGACTAGCGGAACTCCTCGATCTGCCCCTGGCCGGGGACGAGGTCCCGGGCGTCGTTCAATCGCAGGGCGAGAAACGCCCAGTGCCGGACGCCGTCCGAGCCGTCCTGCCAGAGGCCCCATCCGACTACCTCGCGCACGAACGCCTCATCGTCGATGGCCAAGACGTTCCATGGTGGACGAGAGACGGCGAGGTACACGCGAGCGGACCGAACGGCCTCGCCCGCGCGCTCGCGTGGTCCACGGGCAACTGGGCCGACCGCCTCATGGTCGAGGCAGTCCTACGCGCCCCGCACACGCTGCCCGCCCTCCTGAACGAGGCGGACCTGGAGCCCTAGCCCTAGTCGGCGGTTTCGTGCTCCGCCGCGTCCGCGTCTTCAGCATCGGTGTCGGTGTCGGTGTCGCGTTGGGCGGCGCGTGCGGCCTCCTGGCTGGCGCGGCGGGCCTGGAGCCTCGGGACATACCAGACACCGAACATGCCGCTCGCGAACCCCGTGACGCACACCCACAGCCACCACCGGTTGTCGGACGGCAGCCCGACGATGAGCAGCACGACGAACGCCACCGCCCAGGCGCCCGCGCCCGCGGCCGCTATGCGGACGTCGTTGGTCTGCATCGGCGGCGGGTCCGGGCGGCGCGGTCGGGTCATGCGATCAGGTTACCGAGCAGTTCACGGAGCGGGTCACCCGGCGGCGTCGGCGGCGGCGCGGGCGCTGGGCAGACCACCGATGACCATGGTGATGAGCAGCTCGTAGCTGGCCTCCAGGTCCTCGGGCAGGCCGAAGCCGCCCACGGCCTCCAGGACGGCGAACCCGTGCACGGCCGAACGCAGGCAGCGGGCCGCGTGGACGAGGTCAGAACCCTCCAGGGCGTAGCCGCGCAACGCCGCGAAGATGATGGCCAGAAGACGTTCGGCCGCCGTGTTGTCCTCCGGTGTGGAATCCGCGGACTGGTCCATGGCGGCGTACCGTCCGGGGTGCTCCACCACGTACGACCGGTAGGCGCGCATCAGGGCACGGACGGCGTCGTCCCCGGAGCGTCCTAGCGCGGCCTCCCCAAGACGTTCTGTAAGTTCTTCGAGCACGCGTACGGTGAGCAGTTGTCGCAACTCCGCCAGGTTGCGGACATGCTTGTAGAGGGAGGGCGTCGCGACTCCGGCCCTTCCCGCCACCGCGGCCAGCGTGAGGGCACCGGGGCCCTCGGCGTCCACGATGGCGACGGCGGCGTCGACGACGGCCGCCGGTGACAGTCCGGCACGAGGCATGTCCCACCTTCCACTTAATTGAGATAGCTCACAGGCTAATAAGCCTAGCCGCAATGTCAAGACACGGCAGCGTCAGGACACGGCGGCGCAGCATGGGAGACCAATGACGATGACGACGCCACCCACCCCAGGCCAGGCCGCGTCCGTGCCGGGACTGGCCGAAGAGCTGCGCATCTCGATCGCCCGGCTGTCGCGCCGGCTCCGCACGCTGCATCCCGCGGGGGAGGGCGGCGAGATGGGCGCGGGCGGCCGGAGCCCGCTGTCGCTCACGCAGTTCGCCGCGCTCGCCGCGATCGAGCGGCACGGCTCGATGACGCCCCGCGAGCTGGCCGACCACGAGAAGGTCCAGCCGCCCTCGATGACCCGCGTGATCGCCTACCTGGAGGAGCGCGGCCTCGTCGCGCGCAGCCCGCACCCGACCGACGGGCGCCAGGTCGTGCTGAACGCGACCGAGGCGGGCGCCGCGCTGCTGGCCGACGAGCGGCGCCGCAAGGAGGCGTGGCTGGCCAGGAGGCTCGGCGAGCTGACCGACGACGAACGGGAGACCCTCCGCCGGGCCGCCCCGATCATCGACAGGCTCAGCCGCTCCTGACGCACCCCCTCCGCCGGGCCCCGCGGTGTCCCCGCGGTGTCCCCGCGGGTCGGGTGGGTTGGGCTGGATTTGCCGGAATGTTGGGGCGGCGATTATCGTTAGCCCTGTTAATGACTTCTGCTAATGAAAGCCCCCGCGAACCCGAGGAGACCGCGACGCGCGGCCCCCACGGCCGCAGGCCCGCGCGCACCGGCCG
>JBOHBY010000874.1:0-2097 GCA_050698635.1 Spirillospora sp. | reverse complement strand
GCGCTGGCCACGTTCTGGATGATCCTCGGCGACCACGCCGAGGCCGCCCGCAGGCTGCGGCTCGCGCTGGAGGCGCCGCGCCGCGAGGACCGGCCCGTCCCGGACGATGCCGAAGCCGTCGCGCTGGGCGGCTACCTCTTCAACACCGTCATGGCCGGGGGCGACGCCCGCGACGACCCGTTCATCGGGGTGACGGGCCGGGACTCGGAGCATCCGCTCGCCGCGATGATCGAGCCCGCCATAGCGCTGCTCACCGGTGACACGGCGCGGGGTGTGGCGGCCATCGACCGGCGCCTGCCCGAACGTGATCCGTGGACGAGGGCGGCGCTGCACCTGATGCGGGCGATGCTCAACGGCAACCAGGGCGAGATGGACGCCGCCCACCAGGACCTCGCCGTCGCCGAGGCCGCGTTCCGCGAGGCGGGGGAGCGGGTCGGGCTTTCGCTCGCGCTCGTCTTCCTGGCCGACACGCAGACCGTCAGGGGAGAGTTCGACGAAGCGGTCGCCGGGTTGGAGGAGTCGATCGCCCTGCTCCGCGGGCTGGGGCAGGGCGACAACACCGGGATGCAGCGGGTGATGCTCGCGGTCGCGCGGGCCCGTTCGGGCGACACGCGGCGGGCGCGTGACGAGCTGACCGCGATGATCGTCCCGGGGGCGGGGACGCAGGCCCGGTACCTGGTGTCCGTCCGGCTCGCGCTGGGTGACCTCGCGCGGCATGCCGGGGACGTGGACGAGGCGCACGAACACTACGACGCCGCCGAACGCGAGACACAGCGGGTCCCCTCGTATCTGCAGTATCGCTCGCTGCTGGAGGCGGCGCGGGGCCAGCTGGCGATCGGGCGGGACGACCCGGACGCCGCGCGCCGCCACCTGCGCACGGCCCTCGACCTGGCCATCGACGGCCCGGACATCCCGATCGCCGCCGTCACCGGCTTCGCGGTCGCCCGGCTGCGGGCCTCCGCCGATCCCGCGCGGGCGGCGGAGGTGCTCGGCGCATCGTCTGTATTGCGCGGCGCGCCCGACGCGTTCAACCCCGATGTCGCGCTGGTGACGCGCGACCTGCGCCGGGCGCTGGGCGAGCGCACCTACCGGGACGCCCACGCGCGTGGCGCCCGCCTGGACGTGCCCGCCGCGCTCGCCCTCGTCAAAGATCAGCTTCGGCGGCGGTAGGCGTAGACGGCGAGCGGGCAGAACACGGCGAGGAAACCGGCCGACCACAGCAGCGTCCTGATCGCCGCGTCGGCGACCGGGCCGCCTAGCAGCAGCCCGCGCGCGGCGTCCACGGCGTCGCTGACCGGGTTGATCTTCACCCAGGCCTGCAACCAGCCGGGCAGCGTGTCCGTGGGGACGACCATGTTCGTCCCGAACGCCAGCGGGAAGATGCCGAGGAACGCCACCGACTGCACCACCGCCACCTCCCGGATCAGCACGCCGATCATGACGTTGACCCAGCTCAGCGAGAACCCGAGCGCGGTCGCGAGGCCGACGGCGGCGAGCGCCGACAGCGGGTCGGTCTGGACGCGGAACCCCAGCAGATAGCCGGTCGCGAACAGCACGACGGCCGCGACGACGTACCGGATCACGTCGCCGAGCACGAGCCCGGCGAGGGGCGCGGACCGTCCGATCGGCAGGCTCCGGAACCGGTCGAACACGCCCTTCTTGATGTCGGTGTTGATGCTGAGGCCGGTGGCCAGCATCCCGGTGAGCAGCATCGTCATGACGAGCACGCCCGGGAAGACGTATTGCAGGTATTCGTGGGTCGACCCGGATACCGCGCCGCCGAACAGGTACACGAACAGCAGCAGGAAGATGATCGGCATGAACAGCGCGTCCAGGAGGACGCCGGGGTTGCGTCTGGTTTTCGTGAGGCTGCGTCCTGCGAGGAGGAGGCTGTGCCGCACCAGTCCGTAGGAGCGCTTCAAGCGCGCGCGGGACTGAACGGCCTCCACTGCGATGTCTGTCATGCGGCGGTCTCCGTCTCTGTCTCCGACTCCGGCTCGGTGTGGTGGCCGGTCAGGGTGAAGAACACCTCGTCCAGGCTGGGGAGGCGGAGCGACAGTTCGGTGACGCCGATCCCGGCGTCCTCCAGGCGGCGGA
>JBOHBY010000873.1:0-1763 GCA_050698635.1 Spirillospora sp. | reverse complement strand
CGTTGCCGGGCTTGAGGTCGCGGTGCTGGACGCCGTGCCGGTGGATCTCCACCAGCCCCTGGGCCAGCGCGGCGAGGAGCCGCAGGCAGGTGTCCGGGGGCAGGGGGCCGTGCTCGGCGACGGCCTGCCGGAGCGTCGGGCCCGGAACGTACTCGGTCGCGAGCCAGTAGGGCGGGGCGTCGAGCCCGGCGCCGACCATCGCGGCGGCGAACCGGCTGCGCACCCGTTCGACGGTCGCGACCTCGCGGCGGAAGCGGGCGAGCGCCTGCGGGCCCTCGAAGTCCTCGCGGATGACCTTGAGGGCGATGTGCCTGCCGGCGCCGGTGAGTCCCAGATACACCTGGCCCATGCCGCCGGCGCCGATGCGTGCGATGAGCGGGTAGCCGCCGATCTCGGCCGGGTCTTCTGGGCGCAGCGGTTCCACGGTCGGCGGTCGTCCTCTCGGGCGTTGGGCGGGGGATGGCGCGCATGATCTCACTTCCGGCGCCCCCCTAGCCACCCAAAGCGACCGGACGAGATGATGTCCGAAATGTTGCCATGTGACCGAAATCACCGTGCGCAACCCGTGTGACCTGCGGCGTAGCGGTCAGGGGTCAGGTGTCACCGTTTTCGGCGGGACCTTTCAGGGGCATGCGGGACCCGCCGGCACGAGACTCCGGGAACGGTCGCCGCGGCCGGGGGGACCGCCGCGGCTGTTCCCGGACCCGGCCTCAGGGCCGGGCGGAGCGGAGTGGCTCCGGGGCGACGGGGGCCGTCCCGGAGCCGGAGGCCGCGGGGCCTCGGGCGTCGGGTGCTCTACGGGAGTTTTCTGATCTCTTCGATGACGCGGGGCATCGACTCGTTGTTGTGGCGGACCCAGTCGAGCAGGACGGCGATCTGCTCGTCGGTGTAGGTGTCGAGGCGCTCACGGAAGGCGCGGCCGATCGGCTCGAAGTAGCGGCCGAACCGGGCGACGTTCTCCTCGACGATCTCAACGATCACGCGGCGGCGGTCGTCGGGGTCGCGGGTGCGCCTGACGTAGCCCGCCTTCTCCAGGCGGTCGATCACGGCGGTGATGGCGCCGCCGGTCGTGATGCCCATGAGCTGGGCGAGCTGACCCGGCGTCTGCGGACCGTCCAGCAGCAGCGCGTTCACGCACTGCGCGTCGGTGACGTTCATGCCCGCCTTGCTCGCGGTGGCATGGTGCAGCAGCACCGTGAACATCGTGCTGCGCTGCATCGACATTTGCAGCTCGCCTGCCATCCGCTCGCGTTCCGGGGTCGACACGGGCTCCACCCTCCCCTATTTACTCTCATATCGAGAGACTCATTTCAAGAGCGACTCTCTGCGGGAGAGTCTAGTGGCGGGCCCCGGACGAGACCAGCCGGGTGTGACGCTGCGTGTGGCGAAGGCGACACCGCCAATGATCAATTCACTCCGGGCCGCACCTATCATTGGTTTTGTTAGGACCACTAACAGGGGTCCGCTCCTGGCCCCGACCCTCACAAAGGCTCGGGGCCGCCCTCGTCCACAGGCCCTTGCGCCGCTTCGGCCACGCGCTTCGCCCAGCGGTAGTCCGCCTTCCCGGCCGGGGAACGCTTCATCTCGGCGACGAACGCGTAGAGGCGCGGCACCTTGTAGCCCGACAGGCGGGCGCGGCAATGCGCGTCGAGGTCCGCGGCAGTGGGCTCGTTCTTGTCCGTCGGCTGGATCACGGCGGCGACGCGGTTTCCCCAGCGCTCGTCCGGGACGCCGGTGACGACCGCGTCGTACACGGCCGGATG
>JBOHBY010000872.1:0-2329 GCA_050698635.1 Spirillospora sp. | reverse complement strand
GCGGTGAACCGGTCGAGCGCGTCGGTCACGCCGAGCGCCCGCAGATGGTCGGCCTCGGCGGCCAGGGCCAGCGGGTCGACCAGCATGAACCGGGACAGGTGCGTCCGGACGCCGGGCGTGAACGTCCCCGACCCGAACTGGGCGAACGTGTGGTGGCGGCCGTTGTCCAAGACGACGTTGTGCGCCGCCTGCGCGCCGCCGTTGAAACGGACGACCGCGGCGACGGGGTTCGCGGAGCAGAGGTGGTCGACGACCGTGCCCTTGCCCGCGTCCCCGTAGCCGAGGTCGACGACGATCACGTGGCCCATGGGATCTACAGACGGGTGGTCGCGGACGGGCCAGAGGCGTCCAGCCCTGGCGGCGTGGACGACACCGCGACCGGCGCGCGGGACGCGTCCAGCCGGGCGAGGGCGCGCGACACCGACGCGCCCGCGTCCGAACCGGCCTCCTCCAGGTGCTCCAGGCCCTCGCCGAGGTCGATCGCGTCCTCGCCGAGCCCGACGGTCAGCGCGATCGTCTCGCAGACGGCGTCGAGATCGTCCAGGTAGAGGACGTTCTGGCCGAGGAGGTCACGCCAGAAGTCCCTCAGCTCGCGGCTCCCGGCGTGGTAGGCGCCCTCGGGGATGATGTAGTAGACGTCGTACATCCGCTGGACCTCGCGGACGATCTCCGCGACGGGGACGTCCTCGTCGAGTTGGTCGCCGATGGCCTTCGCGACCTCGCGCCGCTTGACCTGCGGGTACGCCAGCTCATCGCCGATCATGAACAGGTAGCCGCGCTTGCCGCGCTTCTCGAAGCAGTCGATCGCGGTGTGCCGGGCCATGAAGTACATGGCCAGCTCGTAGGACTCGCGCATCTGGCCGCCGCCCCCGCCTTCGAGCAGGATCTTGCCGAGGTCGTCGTCCATCCGGTTGTCGGCCTCGAACTGGCCGACCTGGAGCGGCGCCCGGTCGCAGGTCGCGTCGCCGACCGCGCCGAACAGGATGTGCGGGTCGGTGACGTAGCCCTTGCGCAGCAGCAGCCCGAGCAGGTCGGGGAGCTTGGTCTGGAGCGTCCGCGGCACGGTGCCCATCGAGCCGGTCACGTCGAACAGGACGCCGATCGCGAGCGACTCGGGGTGGTCGCCCGAGTCGCGGCTCTCCCGGACGGTCACGCCGCGCGGGTCGAGGTCGGGGTGGACGGTGGTCGCGCCGCCGTCGGAGTAGGCGAACGCGCTCGCGCCGCTGGACGCGCGGTAGCTCGCGCGGGCGGCGTAGACGTCGGTGGACCAGTTTCCGCTTCCCATGGCGGTCTCCTCAGTTCGGTACGGGCAGGTGGAAGGGGCGGAAGCGCCGCGGGCCGTAGAGCCGCTCCAGCAGCTCGTCGAACTCGGCCAGCAGCCGCCAGGCGTCGGACGGGCGCCGGTTCTGCGCCGTCAGCAGGCAGCCGCGGGCGAACGAGCGCATCGCCTTCGGGGCCTTGTCGCCCATCAGGTCGGTCATGCACCGGGTGGCCATGTAGAGGTCGGTGGCGGTGCTGGCGGTCTCGCGTCCGGGCACCTCGGGCGGGTACCGGTCGGCGAACCTGTCGACCATCGCGGGCACGCGGCCGGACGTGTCGACGTGCGCGTAGCAGCCGGGCACGGAGTAGCACCAGTCGACCAGGACCAGGCCGTGCTTCCCGGGATGGATCATCACGTGGTCGGGGAGGACGGCGCCGTGCAGGACGCCCGCGCGGTGCGCGAACCCGAGGCCGACCAGCAGCCGTCGCCACATCCAGGCGACGTCGCGCGGGTCGACGCCGCCGGGGTAGGCCCTCTTGACCTCGGTCAGGGTGTGGAAGCCGTCGAGGGCGGCGACCACGTTGACCTGACGCTGCGCTCCCGTCGAGGCGTCGCGGTGCCGGAACGACTCGACCAGGCGCGGCACGTACGGCAGGAACCTGCCATCGCCGTCCTTGGGGAGCTGCCGGAGCGCCACGGCCTCGCGTTCGAGCAGGTCGCTGTCGCGGAGGTCGCGCGGCATCTTCAGCAGCACGCCGCCGTCCCCGCCGGTCTCCAGGCGCGCCGCGTACAGCTCGGCGAGGTCGCCGCCGATCGGGTCGTCCGCGAGGCGGTAGGCGTGACGGCGCGTGGTGATCAGCGTCGGGTCGTCGTGGTTGTAGGTGCGCCACAGCGCGTTCAGCCGGACGAAGGCGTCGCGGGTGCGGCCGCCGGTCGAGTCGGGGTGGACGAGCCGGGCCAGCCGCCGGTACCGCCGCGCCGCCTCGACCGCGTCGTCCCCGAACAGGTCGGCGGGGACGCGGACGCGGTCGAGCCGCGCCAGCGCGTCGTCCAGTTCCTGGTGGTTCA
>JBOHBY010000871.1:0-3605 GCA_050698635.1 Spirillospora sp. | reverse complement strand
ACAGCAGCCCGCCCGCCGCCGCCAGCCAAGGACGCGCGCCCGGCAGGTCGGTGTTCAGCGAGAACGGCGCGGGCGCGGTCGAAGTGCGCCCGTCGCCGGGTTCGACGATGTCGACGCCCGCCGGCAGCAGCCGTTCCGACAGCCGGGGACGCAGCGCGAACACGCGCCCGCCCGCCTGCGCGAGCGCCGCGTACGCGGGCACGTCCCGCTCCCACTCGACCTTCCCGGACGACACCCGCCGCGCCTCCATGCGGGTCACCCGGGGCTTCTCCCCGTCCGGGTGGTAGGCGATCACGAGCCGTCCCGACGCCAGGACGGCCGGGCACAGTGCGTCGCCGCACACGCCGTCGCCCTTCCACACGCCGATCTGCCCGCCGTCGTCGCCGAACGCGCGCAACGCCGTGCCGTCCGACGCCAGCGTCACCCCGTCCAGCATCGACACCTCAGGCGACTCCCGAGACCCGAGCCGCCGGTTCCACCGGACCGTTCCCTTACCCGGCTCAACCGCCAGAAGCCGACTGTGCCGATCACCACCCACGCAGTCGAGGGCCAGCGCCGCGAGGCTCTCCCGCCCATCGGACGGACGCGCACCCCCCTCGAACAGCCGGCAGCCGCGCGGCAACGCCAGCCGCCACAGCCGGTTGCCCGACACCGCCGAGACGCCGAACAGCGTCCGGCGGTTCTCATCAGTGGTGAGCAGGACGTCCGACCCGGCGGGCCAGCGCAGCGTCGTCCGGGACACCGCCGCGGGGAACTCGCCCTCCCGCCGCCACAGCAGCCCGCCCGAAAGCGCGTCGAACGCGACGAGCAGCCGATCAGCGCGGTCGCCGTCCCGCTGGAAGTGGGCGACCAGCCGAGACCGCGTGGACGCCCAGCCGAGCAGCGTCCACCCAGAACGGCGGTAGCTCCACCTGCTGGTGCCTGTCCGCGCGTCCAGGACCTCCAGGCCGCGCCCGGACGCCGTCACGACCTGCCCCTGCGCGACCGCATAGGCGACGCCGTCATGCCCGGCGACGGAACCGTGGTGCGTCTGCGTCGTCCGCTCCCAGCCCACGGTGAGCGGCCCCGGCGGCGGCCCCGCCTCACTCTGCGGCGCGACGGGCTCGGCGGTCACGGTGTGCCGGACCTGCCACCATTCGGCGCCCAGCACGAACCGGTCGACGAGCACCGCGCACAGCGCGATGGCCACCGCACCGGCGACCAGACCGACGGCCACGCGGACCCCGCCCACGGACTCCGGCCTGCCGCCCGGCAGCTGCCGGCTCGCGACCACGACCGCGCCTCCCCTTCCGCATACTGTGCTTTCAGGACGAACACCCACCATGCCTTGTGACAGGCGTCGGCGCGACTGAACGGAGAGGAACGTGGAGGTCTTCACCCACTGGCGGACCTGGGAGGAGGCCCAGTCCGCCCTCACCGGCGGCGAAATCGACCTCGACGGCCTCGCCAAGGCCGCCACGGCGGCACAACGCTGGCACGGCGACCAACTCCGCCCGACCGGCGCCCCCTACGTAGAACACCTCCTAGAGGCACTGGAGGTGCTGGTCAGAGGGCCAGGCGTGACCGACCTCGACCTCCTGTCCGCCGCACTGCTGCACGACGTCGTCGAGGACACCCCCGCCACCCTCGCGGACGTGGAAGCCGAGTTCGGCCCGGTGGTGACAGAACTCGTCGACTGGGTCACGAAACCACCGGCTACGAACACCGGCCGCCAGGCCAAACGCGCCGCCAAGTCCGCCTACCTACGCCGCCTAGGCGAGGCCCCGCGAGAAGCCATCCTGGTGAAGCTCGCCGACCGCGCCAGCAACGTCCAAACCCTCGACCGGATGCCACCCGACTTCCAACGCCGCTACTACGCCGAGACCCTCACCTACATAATCCCGCTGGCCGAACCCGACCCCTGGTTCAAATCCTGGTACGCCTCCTGGCAACACCACTACGCCCACCTGAAATGACCACACAGTCATGAGATGGGAGAATCGTGAGATGGAGCGGGAGTGGGTTGTTGAGGAGAGTGTGAGTGTGGCGGCGGGGGCTCGGGCCGTGTATGCGGCGGTCGCCGATCCGCGGCGGATGCGGCAGTGGAGTCCTGAGCTGTTCGCCACCTGGATCCGCGGGCGCAGGATCGTGCCGGGCACGAAGTTCGTCGGGTTCAACCGGATCGGGTGGCGCGTGTGGTTCACCACGTGCCAGGTGACGGTGGCGGTTCCGGGCGAGGCGTTCGCGTTCCGCGTGTCGGCGTTCGGGATGCCGGTCGCGTTGTGGGGCTACCGCATCGAGGACATCGCCGACGGCCCGTCCGCCCCCCGGACGCGGCTCACCGAGTACTGGGAGGACCTGCGGCGCGACAACCGGAGCGCCGCCGCCGTCTCGCTGATCGGCAAGATCTTCACCGGCGTCCCCGCCGAGGACCGCGCGGCGGTGAACCGGGAGAGCATGCGCGCCACCCTCGCCCGCATCCGCACCGCCGCCGAGAAGTCCTGACCGCGGGACCTTCGATCGTCGCGATCACACCGCGATGTAGACCGAATAGGCTGTCCCTTTCCCCCTCCTGGGGTGCCGGGGACGTCCCGGCGCGACATATGTGCGAGGAGCTGGCTGCATGTCGTCTCAGGTCACCAGGGTGGCGACCGGGTCCGGCGGCACGGTGAAGGATCGTGAGATCGCCGCCGAGCAGCGTTATGTCGACCTGGCCTACGCGCGGCTTGAGCAGATGCGCGCGGACGCCCAGGACATGATCCGCGAGGGCTACCGGCAGTCGCTCGCGGGCACCAAGGGGTCGCTCGTCGACCGGGACGCGATGGTCCACCAGGCGGCGCTGCGGGCGCAGGCGCTGGACGTCGCCGACGACGGCCTGGTGTTCGGACGCCTCGACCTCGTCCCCGGCGAGGAGGGCTCGGGGGAGGTCCGCTACATCGGGCGCGTCGGCGTCCGGACGAGCGAGCACGACTCCCTGGTGATCGACTGGCGGGCCCCGGCCGCCGAGGACTTCTACCGCGCCACCCCCGAGGACCCGCGCGGCGTCGTCCGGCGGCGCGTGCTGCACTCGCGCGGGCACACGGTCGTCGACCTTGAGGACGACCTGCTCGACCCGGACGCGGCCGACGGCATGACGGTCGTCGGCGACGGCGCGTTCCTCGCCTCGCTCGCCCGCACCCGCGAGGGCGCGATGCGCGACATCGTCGCGACGATCCAGCGCGAGCAGGACGAGGTGATCCGCGCGCCCGCCGACGGGACGGTCCTGGTCCGCGGCGCCCCCGGCACCGGCAAGACGGCCGTCGCGCTGCACCGGGTCGCGTACCTGCTGTTCCGGCACCGGCGCAGGTTCGGGTCACGGGGCGTGCTGGTCATCGGGCCGAACCGCCGGTTCACCGCCTACATCGAGCGGGTGCTGCCCTCGCTCGGCGAGGGGTCGGCGGCGCTGCGCTCGCTCGGCGACCTGGTCGAGGGCGTGACCGCGACCGTCCACGACCCGCCGGGCCTGGCTCGGCTCAAGGGCGCCGACGAGATGGCGGCCGTGCTGCGCCGCGCCGTCACCGACCACGCGCCAGGCGCTCCGGACGAGCTGCGCGCGGTGTTCAAGGGCGTCGTCGTGACGCTCGACC
>JBOHBY010000870.1:0-1787 GCA_050698635.1 Spirillospora sp. | reverse complement strand
GCCCTGAACCGCGACGGCCCGGAGCCCCTGCCCGAGGCGTGCTATCCGGCGATCGCGCTGGCGCGACATCGGGCCGAACTGCTGCCGTAGCCGACCGCCGCCCTAGCGGCCCAGGGCGCGGTAGCGGCGCACCGACAGCGGGGCGAACACGGCGGCGATCGCCAGCGGCCACACCACCGCCATCAGGACGCTGTGCTCCGCCACCCACGAGCCGCCGGACACGGGGTCGCCGAACAGTTCCCGGCACGCCGTCACCGTCGCCGACATGGGGTTCCACTCGGCGACCGCGCCGAGCCAGCCCGGCATGGTGCTCGGCGCGACCAGCGCGCTGGACAGGAACCCGATCGGCCACACCAGCACCTGGACGGCCGCGACCGACTCCGGCCCCTTCGCCATCAGGCCCAGGTAGATGCCGAGCCAGACCAGCGAGAACCGCAGGAGCAGCAGGAGCCCGAGCCCAGCGAGGGCCTTGGCGGCGCCGTCGTGGACGCGCCAGCCGATCAGCACGCCGCACACCGCCATCACGGCCAGCGCGACGACCGAGTGCAGCATGTCGGCGGTGGCCCGGCCCACGACGACGGCGGACGAGGACATCGGCATCGCGCGGAACCGGTCGGCCACCCCCTTGGCGGCGTCGCCGGCGATCGCGGTGAACGTCGTCTCGACGCCGAACGCCATCGTCAGCGCGAACATGCCGGGGACGATGAACTCCCGGTAGTTCCCGCCGCCGGGGACGTCCATCTGGCCGCCGAACAGGTAGCCCATCATCAGCACGACCATGACGGGGAACAGCAGCGCCATGGCGACTTCGCCGGGCCGCCGTGCCCAGTGCGCCAGGGCCCGTCCGGTCAGGACGCGGCCGTCGGCGACGGCCCAGCGGAGCGTTTGGACGCTCACGAGCGCACCTCCTCTTTCTCGTTGCCGGTGAGGTGGAGGAAGACCTCGTCCAGGGTGGGGCGGCGCAGGGCGATGTCGGCGACGCGCAGGCCCGCGTCGTCCAGCGCGCGGACGGCGTCGGTAAGGACGGCCGCCCGCCCGGTCACGGGGGCGCTGACGTGCAGGGTCTCGGCGTCCACGTCGACCTCGCCGGAGGCGACCCGGCCGATGATCTCGGCGGCGGCGGTGAGCGCGGCGGGATCGTCCAGGACGACCTCGACGCGGTCGCCGCCGAGCCGCGCCTTGAGCGCGTCCGGTGCGCCCTCGGCGATGACGCGGCCGTGGTCGATCACCGAGATGCCGTCCGCGAGCCGGTCGGCCTCCTCCAGGTACTGGGTGGTGAGCAGGACGGTCGTGCCGCCGCCGACGAGGGTGCGGATCGCGTCCCAGACCTCGTTCCGGCCGCGCGGGTCGAGGCCGGTGGTCGGCTCGTCCAGGAACAGCACCGGCGGCGCGAGGATCATGGACGCGGCCAGGTCGAGCCGGCGCCGCATGCCGCCGGAGTACTCCCCCGCGGGCTTGTCGGCGGCGTCGGTCAGCCGGAACCGCCACAGCAACTCGTCGGCCCGCCGCCGCGCCTGCTTCGCGCCGAGGTGGTAGAGGCGGCCGAACATGACGAGGTTCTGGCGTCCGCCGAGCACCTCGTCGACCGCCGCGTGCTGCCCGACGAGCCCGATCCTGGTCCGCACCTCGGCGGCCTCGCGCAGGACGTCGTGCCCGGCGACGCGGGCGGTGCCGGCGTCCGGCCTGGCGAGCGTGGCCAGGACGCGGACGGCGGTCGTCTTCCCGACTACGGAGTTGAGGTGGTTTTTCTGGGTAAAATTGCAGGTAGAGCAGCAAAGCACCCCAGG
>JBOHBY010000869.1:0-7048 GCA_050698635.1 Spirillospora sp. | reverse complement strand
GCATGGTCCTGCGGACCCCGGTCGGGCCCGCCCTGGCGATCACGCCCTGGAACTTCCCCGCGAGCATGCTGGTCCGCAAGGTCGGGCTCGCGCTCGCGGCCGGCTGCCCGGTGATCGTCAAGCCGGCGGAGCAGACGCCGCTGATCGGCACCGAGCTCGTCCGGATCATCAACGAGGCGGGCGCGCTGCCGCCCGGGGTGCTCCAGTCGCTCACCACGACCCGTCCGGCGGAGGTCGCGGGCGCGCTGCTCGCCGACCGCCGGCTCCGCAAGGTCAGCTTCACCGGCTCCACCGAGGTCGGCCTGAGCCTGCTCGCCTCCACCCGCGACCACCTGCGCAGGACGTCGCTGGAGATGGGCGGCCACTCCCCCGCCATCGTGCTCGACGACGCCGACCTGCCCGCGGCGGCAGCGGCGGCAGCGGCGGCCAAGTTCGCCAACGCCGGGCAGAGCTGCATCGCGATCAACAGGCTGTACGTGCACGGCTCGGTGCACGAGGAGTTCCTCGCCCTGCTCCTGGAGAAGGTGGCGGCGCTGCGGCTCGGGCACGGCTCCGCCGAGGGCACCACCACCGGCCCCCTGATCGACTTCGCCGGCCTGGACAAGGTCGAACGGCACGTCGCCGACGCCGTCAAGCGCGGCGCCACGGTCGCGGCCGGCGGCCGCCGCTGGGTACCCGACGACGACGCGCTCACCGGCGCGTTCTACGAGCCGACCGTCCTGACCGGCGCCGACGACACCATGCTGATCAGCTCGGAGGAGACGTTCGGCCCGGTGCTGCCCGTCTACACCTTCGACACCGACGAGGAGGCCGTCGAGCGCGCCAACACCACCGACTACGGCCTGGCCGCCTACGTCTTCGGGTCCGGGCTGGCCCGGGTGTGGCGGACCGTCGACCGGCTGAACTTCGGGGTGGTGGCGGTGAACGAGGCGTTCCCCGTCCGGCCCGAGCTGCCGTTCGGCGGGATGAAGAACAGCGGTCTCGAACGGGAGGGCGGCAGCGAGGGCATCGAGGCCTACCTGGAGACCAAGTCCGTGGCGTTCCGACTCTGAATGGCACCGGCTCTGACAGGCACCGGCTCTGACAGGAAGCTCTGAGGCGACACCAAATGGCGATCGAACAGCAGGCAACCAAGACGGCGACCACCGAACGCGGTCAGGACGAGCGCGCCCGGCATCTCGCCGACCTGGACGCCCGGACGGTCATCCACCCGCACAGCGTCATCGGGGCACCGGCGGAGCCGCTGATCCTCGAACGCGGTGAGGGCGCCGTGGTCTGGGACGTCCAGGGCCGGTCCTACATCGACGGCACCTGCGGGCTGTGGCAGTGCCCAGTCGGCCACGGCCGGCCGGAGCTCGCGGCGGCCGCGGCCGAGCAGATCGCGAAGCTGGAGTTCTACTCCTCGTTCGGCGACTACTCCAACGAGCCGTCGATCCGGCTGGCCGAGCGCCTGCTGGAGCTGGCGCCGCCGAACATGCGCCGGGTCTTCTTCACCAACGGCGGATCGGAGGGCAACGAGACGGCGTTCAAGCTCGCCCGCCTCGCCCACCACCACGCCGGCCGGCCCGAGCGCTTCGTGATCCTCGCGCGCACCGGCGGTTACCACGGGATGGGCGGCGGCTCGCTCGCCGCCACCGGAATCGACCGGTTGCGCGCGGGTTACGGCCCGCTGATGCCGGGGATCGAGTTCCTCGGCAAGCCGCACGCCGTGCGCGGCGAGGACGTCACCGACACGCTCATCGCCGAGCTGGAGGAGCGGATCGAACGCGTCGGCCCGGACAAGATCGCCGCGTTCGTCGGCGAGCCGGTGCTCGGCGTCGGCGGCATGGTGCCGCCCCCGGCCGACTACTGGCCGCGGGTGCAGGAGGTGCTGCGCCGCCACGACATCCTGCTGATCCTGGACGAGATCGTCACCGCGTTCGGCCGGATCGGCCACTGGTTCGGCGCCGAGCACTACGGCGTCGAACCGGACATCATCGTCACTGCTAAGGGCCTGTCCAGCGGGTATATCCCCATGGGCGCGGTCCTCGCGGGCGAGCGCGTGCTGGATCTGGCCGACGGCGCCCTGTTCCTGCACGGGTTCACCTACAACGGCCACCCGGTCGGCGCCGCGGTGGCCCTCGCCAACATCGAGATCCTGGAGCGCGAAGGGCTGCTGGAGCGCGCCGGGAGGCTCGGAGACCGGCTGCTCGACGCGCTGAGGCCGCTCGAACGGCTGGACCACGTCCTGGAGGTGCGCGGCGTCGGGATGATGCTCGGGGTCGAGCTGACCGGCGGCGACGACATCGCCGACAGGGCCGCCGGGGTCCAGGCCGGAGCCCGCGCCGACGGCGTGATCGTCCGGGCGTCCGGCAACACAATCGTCCTCTCACCGCCACTGGTGATCGACGAACAACAGGTGGACACGCTCGCCCGTGTCCTGACCAAGCACGTCGCGGCGGCCTGACGGGGCAGGACTCGCGAGGCCCGTACCAGACCCGTGGAGGAAATCGTGCGGCTCAACATACGCAGAACAGGGAACGCGACCAGATTCGCGGCCGCCGGGCTGGCCGTCGCCCTGGTGGGCTCGGCCTGCAGCATCGGCGGCTCCAGCGACGACGGCGGCGACGGCAAGACGCTGACGTTCGTCTCGACGGGCGCGCCGTTCCAGGACTACCAGGCGACGGCGTGGCAGAAGCCGTTCACCGCCGAGACCGGGATCAAGTTCCGCAACGACGGCCCGGTCGACGAGGCGAAGATGGTGACGATGGTCCAGGCCAAGAAGGTCACCTGGGACGTCGTCGACACCAGCGCCGCCGCGACCGCGCAGTACTGCGGCAAGTACCTGGAGAAGCTCGACTTCTCGGTCATCGACAAGTCGAAGTTCCCGCCGGGGACGGTCAACGAGTGCGGCGTGCCCGCGTTCTTCTACAGCACGATCTTCATGTACAGCACGGAGAAGTTCGGCAAGAACCCGCCGACCTCCATCGCCGACTTCTTCGACGTGAAGAAGTACCCGGGCAAGCGGGTCGTCCCGCCGGAGATCTCCGTCGGGCTGCTGGAGGCCGCGCTGCTCGGCGACGGCGTCCCGCAGGACAAGCTCTACCCGCTGGACCTCGACCGGGCCTTCAAGAAGCTCGACCAGATCAAGTCGGTCACGACGTTCGCGAAGACCTACGGCCAGATGCAGCAGATGATGGTCGACAAGCAGATCGACATGGGCCTGATGCTCAACGCCCGCGCCTACCAGGCCCTGAAGGCCGGGGCCCCGTTCAAGCCCGTCTGGGACAAGACGATCGTGAACTGGGACGACCTGGTGATCCCGAAGGGCTCGCCGAACAAGGAGAACGCGATGAAGTTCATCGCGTCCGCGTCCGGGGACCAGCAGTCGGCCAAGATGGCGGAGCTGGCGTCGGTGCTGCCGATCAAGGAGAGCATCCAGCCGAAGTTCGACCAGTACCAGCAGCAGCTGAACGCGTACGCGCCGGAACGCAAGAACAGCATCGTGCGGTCCGACGCGGCCTGGTGGGGCAAGAACTTCGACATGGTCACCAAGCGCTACACCGCGTGGCTCTCCGGGTGATACGCCGATGAGCGCCCCGACCACCTCGACGCCGCCTCCGGCGGCCGTCAGCAACGGGGCCGGCCTCGCCGGCCGGCCCCGGCGGCGGGCGGCGGGCTGGTTCATCCTTCCCGCCACCGCGCTGCTGCTGGTGTTCTTCTGCTACCCGCTCGGCAACATCATCTGGCGGAGCTTCACCGATCCGTCCAACGGGCTGGGCAACTACACGGCCCTGCTGGACGACGGCGTCTCCGTCACCGTGCTGACCCGGACGCTCGTCACCGCCCTGATCGTCGGCGCCTGCACCCTCGTCATCGCCTACCCGTACGCGTACGCGATGACGCGGGTCAGCCCGCGGACCAGGAACCTGATGACGGTCGTGGTCCTGCTGCCGTTCTGGACGTCGATGATGGCCCGCAACTTCGCCTGGTACATGCTGGAGCAGCGCGGCGGCCTGATCGACGACGCGTTCTCCATGATCGGGATCAACGGCGTCGTGCTGCTCGGCACGGTCGCCGGGGTCGCGGTGGCGATGGTGCAGGTCATGCTGCCCTTCGCGGTGCTCCCGCTGTACAGCGGGATGGAGAGCATCGACAAGCGGCTGCTGGACGCGGCGACCAGCCTCGGCGCGCCGAGGTGGCGGGCGTTCCTGCGGGTCTACCTGCCGCTGTCGCTGCCGGCCGTGCTGTCGGGGTTCACGCTCGTGTTCATCCTGACGCTCGGGTTCTACGTGACCCCGGCGCTGCTCGGCTCGCCGCAGCAGTCGCTCGTCCCGCAGCTGATCGCGACCCGGGTGACGGACCTGCTCGACTTCGGCGGCGCGGGCGCGCTCGGCACGGTGCTGCTGGTGATCACGCTGCTGGCGCTGTTCGTGGTGTCGAGGTTCGCCAACCTCTCGTCCACGACCGAGAAGGCGGTGACGAATGAGTGAGAAGGCGACGGTGACCGACAAGGCGCCAGTGACCGACAAGGCGCCGGCCGTCCTCAAGAAGGGCATGCGCGCCGGGCGGGACGGCGGTCTGGGCTGGGGCCTGCGGATCGTCGTCGGCCTGACCGGGCTGCTGCTGATCGCGCCGACCGCGGTCGTCATCCCGATGAGCTTCTCCTCCGGGACGACGTTCCAGTTCCCGCCGGACGGCTGGTCGCTGCGCTGGTACGAGTCGTTCTTCACCTCCGAGAGGTGGATGCGCTCGCTGCTGACGTCGGTGCAGATCGCGCTGCTCGTGGCGATCACGGCGACCGTCCTCGGCGTCGCGGTCGCCTACGGGCTGAGCCGGACGCGCTTCCGGGGACGGGGCACGATCCGCTCGCTGATGATGGCGCCGCTGATCGTGCCGAGCATCGTCGTCGCCGTGGCGATCTACGGCGTGTTCCTGAAGTGGCAGCTCAACGGCACCGCCGTCGGGTACGTCGTCGCGCACACCGTGATGGCGCTGCCGTTCGTCGTGACGGTCATGTCGACGAGCTTCGCCGGCTACGACCGGACGCTGGACACCGCCGCCGCGACGCTCGGCGCCACCGCCTGGAAGACGTTCTTCCGGATCACGGTGCCGCTCGTCGCGCCGGGCGTGCTGTCGGGGTTCGTGTTCGCGTTCGTCATGTCGCTGGACGAGGTCGTCATCGCCCTCTTCCTCCAGACGCCCGACATCACGACGCTGCCCGTCCAGATGTACAACTCCATCACGCTGGAGATCGACCCCACCATCGCCGCGGCGTCGAGCCTGATGGTGGTGGCGACCAGCATCGTCCTGCTGATGCCGCAGTTCGTTCGCCGCAAGCGGAGCACATCATGAGCCAAGCCGACAACACCAGCCACGGGATCCGGATCTCGGGCGTCTCGAAGGTCTACTCGGGCACGTCCCGCGCGGCCGTGGACGACGTCACCCTGGACATCGCGCCCGGCGAGTTCATCACGCTGCTGGGCCCGTCGGGGTCGGGCAAGACGACGATGCTGTCGATGCTCGCCGGGTTCGTCTCGGTGTCCGCCGGGCGGATCGAGATCGACGGCCGGGACGTGTCCCGGCAGAAGCCGCACAAGCGGAACCTCGGCGTGGTGTTCCAGCAGTACGCGCTGTTCCCGCACATGACCGTCGCGAAGAACGTGGCGTTCCCGCTCCAGCAGCGCAGGATGACCAAGGCGCAGATCGCCGCGAAGGTGGCGGAGGCGCTGAAGCTCGTCCACCTGGAGGACTACGCGGACCGGCTGCCGAGCCAGCTCTCGGGCGGGCAGCAGCAGCGGGTCGCGCTCGCCCGCGCCGTGGTGTACCACCCGCGGGCGCTGCTGATGGACGAGCCGCTCGGCGCCCTCGACCGCAAGCTGCGCGACGAGCTGCAACGCGAGATCGCCAGGATGCACCGGGAGCTCGGGATGACGTTCATCTTCGTCACCCACGACCAGCACGAGGCGCTCACGCTGTCGGACCGGATCGCGGTGTTCAACGAGGGCAGGGTCGAGCAGGTCGGGACCCCGGAGGAGCTGTACGAGCGGCCGAAGACGCTGTTCGTCGCGCAGTTCCTCGGCGAGTCGACGTGCTTCCGCGGCACGGTCGACGTGTCGGCGGGCGTCCTGCGGTGCGGCGGTTTCGCGCTCCGGTCGCCGCGGCTGGACGCCCGGCTCGACGGCAGCGACGGCGTCGCGGTGATCCGTCCCGAGCGGCTGGAACTGCACACCGAGGCGGCCGAGGTGCCGGACGGGCACAACCAGGTGCGCGCCACCGTCACCGAGATCGTCTACGTCGGCAACCACCACCAGGTGGGGTTGCAGTTCGGGGACGGGACGAGCGGCTCGGTCATGCGCGTCGCCGGGCGATCGCTTCCGGCGGTGCCGGGCGAGGAGGTCACGGTGAGCTGGGACCCCGAGCACCAGTCGATCGTGGCCGACCCCGCCGACGAGCCGCCCGCCGACCGCACCGCCGAGGAACTGGACACCGCCGCCAGCACCACCTGATCCCACCGCCCGCCGCCCGCCGCCCGCCGTTCCGCCTTGACCACCAGGGGGTTTCTTTTCCGATGACCGATGAGCGTTTCGAGCGGATCACCGCGGGCGTCCCGGAACTCGCCGACGAGCGGCTGCGGGAGATCCTGCGCGACCGCTACGGGCTCGACGCCGCGTCGCTGCGGCGGCTCGCCGGGGAGACGGACCAGAACACGCACGTCGTGGACGGCACCGGCGCGGAGTACGTCCTGAAGGTCAGCGATCCCGCCGACCGCCGGACGATCGAGTTCCAGACGGCGCTGCTCGCGCATCTCGCGGAGCGGGACCTCGGCGTGCTCGTGCCCAGGGCCGTCGCGGACGTGTCGGGCGACCCGGTCACGTCCGTGTCCGAGGGCGGGCGTGAGCTGCCGGTCCGCCTGCTGAGCTGGGTCCCGGGAGCGCCGCTGGCGGAGGTGGGGCGCCGGTCGGCGGAACTGCTGGCCGACGTCGGCGCGGTCGCCGGACGGCTGACCGCCGCCACCGCGACCTTCACCCACCCCGATCCCCCGGCGCCGCACTACTGGGAGTTCCCG
>JBOHBY010000868.1:0-3196 GCA_050698635.1 Spirillospora sp. | reverse complement strand
CCTACGCTCCTAGCCCTCCTGCTTTTCTCTCAACGGGAATACTCTCAACGTTCAGAGACTTGACGTCCAGGTAATCGCGCACCGCTCGCGCCGCCCGCGCCGCCGTCAGGCCCCCGAACGCCGAGGTGACCACGTTGACCGCCCTCGCCCTCCCGCGGGCCCTCCGCACCCGCTACACGACCGACCTCGCCCTCGCCGCACTCGCGCCCGCGAGCTGGGGCACCACCTACGTCGTCACCACCACGCTGCTCCCGCCCGACCGCCCGCTGCTGGCCGCCACGCTCCGCGCGCTGCCCGCCGGCCTGATCCTGCTCGCCGTCACCCGGCGGCTCCCGCGCGGCGCGTGGTGGTGGAAGTCGGCCGTCCTCGGCATGCTGAACTTCGGGGCCTTCTTCCCGCTGATCTTCTTCGCCGCCTACCGGCTGCCGGGCGGTGTCGCGTCCACCATCGGGTCCGTCCAGCCGCTGGTCGTGGCGCTGCTGTCGCTCGGCGTCCTGCGGGTGCGCCCCGCCCGCGCCGTCCTGTACGCGGCGTTCGCCGGCACCGGCGGCGTCGCGCTGCTGACCCTGAGCGCCGACGCCCGCCTCGACCCGCTCGGCGTCGGCGCGATGCTCACCGCGACGTCCCTGATGGCGACCGCGATCGTGCTGGCCAAGAAGTGGGGACGCCCCGAGTCGCCCCTCGTGATGACCGGCTGGCAGCTCACCGTCGGCGGTGTCGTCCTCGCCCCGTTCACCCTCGCCGTCGAAGGCGTCCCGTCCACCCTGACCGGCGAGAACGTCCTCGGATTCGCCTACCTCGGGCTCGTCGGCACCGCGATCGCGTACGCGCTCTGGTTCCGCGGCATCGACCGTCTCCCCGCCACCTCGGTGTCGCTGCTCGGCCTCACCAACCCGATGGTCGCGACCATGGCCGGGCTGCTGATCCTCGGCCAGACGCTCACGCCGTGGCAGCTCGTCGGATTCACCATCGCGCTCGGCGCGCTCGTCGCCGGCCAGACCTTCAACCGCGCACGCTGAGCCGGCGCCCCCGCAGAAACTCCACTTCGACCGGGTTCTCCGTCCGCTCGATGGCCTCGTCGTAAGCCGCCACGGCCTCCGCGCCCCTCCCAAGCCTCCGCAGCAGATCAGCGCGGATCGCGTGGAACAGGTAGTAGTGGCCGAGGTCGAGCCCGTCCACCACCGCCAGCGCCTCCTGGACGCCCTCGACCTCGGCCACCGCCACGGCCCTGTTCAGCGCCGCCACAGGAGTCGGCGCGACCACCATCAGCTGGTCGTACAGCTGGAGAATCTGGCCCCAATCAGTGTCCTCCACCCGCGCCGCGTCACTGTGCACAGCGTTGATCGCCGCCTGGATCTGGTACGGCCCCGGACGGTTCCTCCGCAGGCACCACCGAACCAGCTCCTGCCCCTCCTCCACGAGCCCCCGATCCCACAGCCCGCGATCCTGATCGGCCAGCAGCACAAGCTCGCCGTCCCGCGTCCGGGCGCCCTTACGCGACTCGACCAGCAGCATCAGCGCGAGCAGCCCCCGCGCCTCGGGCTCGTCCGGCATCAGCTCCACCAGGACGCGCCCCAGCCTGACCGCCTCCGCCGCCAGCTCGTCCCGCCCGCCGTACCCCTGGTTGAACACCAGGTAGATCACCGCGAGCACCCCCGACAGCCGTCCCGGAAGATCCGCCTCCTCCGGCACCCGGTACGGGATCCCCGCGTCCCGGATCTTCCCCTTCGCGCGCACCAGCCGCTGCGCCATCGTCTTCTCCGGCACCAGGAACGCCCGCGCGATCTCCGCCGTCGTCAACCCGCCCAGCAGCCGCAACGTCAGCGCCACCCGCGCCTGCGACGCCAGCGCCGGATGGCAGCACGTGAACATCAGCCGGAGCCGCTCGTCCCGCACAACGCCCTCCTCGACCGGATCGGCCACGTTCACCAGCGCCTGCGCCTGCGCCCGCGCCGCCTGCGCCTGCTTGCCCGCCCGCGACGCCTCCCGCCGCAGCCGGTCGATCGCCCGGTTCCGCGCCGTCGTGATGATCCACCCGGCCGGGCTCGGCGGCGCCCCGTCCACCGGCCACCGCCGCACCGCCTCGGCGAACGCGTCCTGCACCGCCTCCTCGGCCACGTCGACATCGCCGAAGACCCGGACCAGGACCGACACCGCCCGCCCGTGCTCCTCCCGGAAGACCCGCTCGATCACGCCTCGCCCTGGAACGGCCGCACCTCCATCGGCAACCCCGTCACCTGCGCGTACCTCGCCGCGACCTTGAGCGCCGCGTCCAGGTCCTCGACCTCGATGATGATGATCCCGCCGACGTGCTCCTTGCCCTCCGTCCACGGCCCGTCCGTCGCGATCACCTCCTCGTCCCTGAGCCGCACCACGGTGCTCGCCTCGGGCCCGTGCAGCCCCCGCCCGAACACCCACGCCTCCTGGGCCTCCAGGTCCCGCCGGACCTTCGCGAGCTCCGCCATCACCGGCTCCAGCACCTCCGGCGGCGGCACCTCGCCCACCGGCTGGATCATGTTGAGCGCGTACAGCTTCATGCTTCCTCCCTGCCCCGATACGTCGCGATCACGACCCCGGTCGTCGTCACCACCGAATCCACGAGCCGCAGCTCCGCCTCGACCCCGTCGAACAGCCTGCGCCCCGTCCCCAGCACCAGCGGATGGACCATCAGCAGCCACTCGTCGACGAGCCCCCGTCGCATCAGCCCCCGCGCGAGCTCCCCGCTCCCGATCATCGTGAGGTCCTCGTCCTCCTTGATCTTCGCGACGTCCCCCACGTCCTTGACCAGCACGGAGTTCTCCCACGGAAGCTCCTGCCGCGTCCTGGACACCACATACTTCCGCGCCCGGTTCAGCACGTCCGTGTAAGGACTACCGGTCTGCTTGGGCCAGAACCCGTAGAACTGCTCGTACGTCCAGCGTCCGAACAGCATGGCGCCGTCCCGCCCCATGCCCTTCCCCATCACAGCACCCATGACCTCGTCGTTCCCCGCAACGCCCCACCCACCGCGCGAGAACCCGTCCCGCGTATCCTCATCGACCGCCGCGGGCCCTTGGACGACCCCGTCCAGCGTCAGATGCTCCACCAGAACCAGCTTCCCCACGACCCCTCCTCATACCGGAAACCTCTCACCCCCTACACGAACGCCCCACCGCCCCATCGACACCCACCCGAAAAACTTCCCCAGCCCCCACAC
>JBOHBY010000867.1:0-7223 GCA_050698635.1 Spirillospora sp. | reverse complement strand
GTCCAAGTCCGTGCAGCAGGCCGAGATCGACGCGGCCTGCGAGCTGATCGACTTCTGGCGCTTCAACGTCGACTACGCACAACGCATCCACGAGATCCAGCCGCTGTCGTCGCCCGGCATCTGGAACCGGCTCGACTACCGGCCGCTGGAGGGGTTCGTCCACGCGATCACCCCGTTCAACTTCAGCGCGATCGCCGGGAACCTCCCGACCGCGCCCGCGCTCATGGGCAACGTCGTCGTGTGGAAGCCGTCCCCGACGCAGCAGCTCGCCGCGCACTTCACCATGCGCGTGCTGGAGGCCGCCGGGCTCCCGCCCGGCGTGATCAACCTCGTCACCGGGAACGGCCAAGCAGTCTCCAACGTCGCACTGCGCCACCCCGACCTCGCCGGGCTGCACTTCACCGGCTCGGCCCCCACCTTCCAGCACCTCTGGCGGACGATCGGCGAGAACATCTCCGCCTACAAGGGCTATCCGCGCATCGTCGGCGAGACCGGCGGCAAGGACTTCGTCATCGCGCACCCGTCCGCCGACCCCGCGATACTCAAAACGGCCCTCGTCCGCGGCGCCTTCGAATACCAGGGCCAGAAGTGCTCTGCCGCGTCCCGCGCCTACGTCCCCCGCTCCGTCTGGGACCGAATGCGGGACGACTTCCTAGCCGAGACCGACTCCCTCACCATGGGCAACGTCGCCGAGGACCTGTCCCTCTTCATGGGCGCGGTGATCGACGACCGCGCGTTCGCCAAGCACCGCCGCGCCATCGAACGGGCCCGCGACGTCCCCAGCATCAAGATCCTGACGGGCGGGGAGCTGGACGACTCGTCCGGCTACTTCGTCCGCCCGACCGTGCTGGAGTCGTCCGACCCCACCGACGAGATCTTCACCACGGAGTACTTCGGCCCGATCATCGGCGTGCACGTCTACGACGACGGCGACTACGACACCGTCCTGCACCAGATGGAGGGCGTCGCCGACTACGGCCTGACCGGCTCGATCATCGCCGAGGACCGCGCCGCCATCGCCGCCGCCACCGACACGCTCCGCTTCGCCGCCGGGAACTTCTACATCAACGACAAGCCGACCGGCTCCATCGTCGGGCAGCAGCCGTTCGGCGGCGCCCGCGCGTCCGGCACCAACGACAAGGCCGGTTCGATCTTCAACCTCACCCGCTGGACGAGCGTCCGCTCGATCAAGGAAACCCACGTCCCGCCCACCGACCACCGCTACCCCCACATGGGCCCCTGACCAGCCGGGCTCATGCGATATTTCAAGATCAGGTCCAGCGCCGTGGCCGCCGCCTTGGCGTCCCCGCACGGGGCCACGAACCCGCCGCGCCCGTCCCCGGCCTCGAAGTAGGCCCACGACCACCCCTGCACGGCTCGGACGGTCACCACGGCCCCGGCACGCCCCGACCTCGCCGAGCACGTACCCGCGCTCGCCGCCCAACCGGAACCGCCGCCCGTCGCACGCGATCACCTGCTCACCCCGCACGCCCAGCGACGCGACCAGCGTCCCGCCGTCCATGCTCGCGCCGTACCCCCGCCGCGCCAGCTCCACCGCCAGCACCTCCAGCGGCCTGCCCCTGAACTCACCCATGAGTCCGACTCCTTCCCTGCGGTGGAGACGCGATCTTCCTTCTTCGCGTGGCGACCGCTTAGACTGGGCTCAAGATTGCCGTCTAGCGGCAATGATGCCAATGGGTGATCAAGGCAATTACATTGCCGTCCAACGACAATGGAGGTGTGAAGCAGTGGCCGCTACCAGGGCGAACGCGCAGCGCCGCCGGAAGATCGAACGCGAAGCGAACGAGATTCGTCTGGACGGGATCCGTCGGGGCCTCACCACGGAAGCCATCGCCGAAGGGATCATCCGCAAGATCTCGGACATCACGCCGCTGGAGGCATGGCGGTTCGCAAGCGGCTACGACCGGAGTGAGGTCTCAGCGAGGCTCGACGCTCTGTACGAGGCGGACGGGCTCCAGCCGCCGCACATTGACGCGGCCGTCCTCTGCAAGTGGGAACTGGGCGACCGCCGCCCGAGCGACGAACGCATCGAGTACTTCTGTCGCCTCTACCGCACCCGGCCGGACCGGCTGGGATTCGGGAACGACCACAGTCCCGGCGACGTCGCCCACGTCCAGCGAGCGGGGATCGTCGACGCGTTCCCCTTCACAAGCGAGGAGTCAGAGCAAGATCTCGTTCAGCGAATCTCGGCCGCACGAGAACGCATCAACCTGTTCGGCCTGACGCGATCGTTCTACGCGAGCGAAGCCGTCCTCTCCCTGCTCGAAGAGAAGGCTCGCACGATGGACATCAACGTCTACGTCATGGATCCCAACTGTGCGTCCCGCAAGGACAGGTACAGGATCGAGCCATCCGACGCCGCCATGGAAGACCCGGAGCGCTACGTCCGGGAGATCATCCGCCCGCTCGCAGCGGCATCGGACAGAGCGCCCCGGCTGAGGCTCTACCTGTTCAATTTCCCGTGTTCCTTCGCCATGGAGGAGGTGGACGGAGTCGTGCGCGTCATGGTCTACGGGCACGGCCGCCGCGGCACCCACGCCCCCATCATCGTCTTCAACGAGGGCACCTCGTCTCACGCGTACTTCGTCGAGCAGCTTCGCTGGCTGGAACGCCTGTCTTCCGGCACCTCCCCAGAGCCCTGGAAGAGCAAGGGCGTACAGGTTCGCCCCTTCGACCTCTGGTAACGCCGGAGCGGCACCCCGGCGCCGGTGAGGTGATGCGGGGACGGGAGGTGGCCTGGCCAGAGCGAATAACCTGAGGCGCGGCGGAAGATCATTTGACAAGCTGGCCGTGTTCTTGCCTGATTCCCGAAGGGAACCACCATGGCCGGTGCTGTCACGTTGATCCGCTCGTCCTCGCTGTCCGACGTCGCCGAGTACGCCTACGCGGCCACGGCTCCCGCCGGATCCCGCCTGATCTTCCTTGCCGGGGCCTGCCCGCTGAACAAGGACGGATCCACGGCGGCGGTCGGAGATTTCGCGGGTCAGGCGGCGAAGGCCGTTGAGAACATGCAGACCGCTTTGAGGGACTCCGGTGCGTCCCTGCACGACGTCATCAGCACCAGGGTTCTCGTCGCGTCCAGCAGGCAGCAGGACCTGGGGACCGCGTGGCAGGTGGTCAGGGACGCCTTCGGTGATCATGACGTTCCCAGCACGTTGATGGGCGTCACGGTGCTGGGCTATGACGATCAGCTCGTGGAGATCGAAGCCGTCGCGGCCGTGCTCGACTCCTGGGGCGACGACCGGCCGGACCTGACGGGCACGGTTGCGGACGGCGCGCGGAAGGCCGGACGATAAGCTCGCTCCGCCGCCCCGGTGGGGGCGGCAGCGGCGCCGGGGACGCCGTCCGTCCACGCTCTTCCAAACCTCGCATGGGAACGGGATGTCGACGCTGAACCGTCTGGTGCTGTGGAACATCGATCACACCCTGGTCGACGTCGGGCGGGTCACCCGGGACGCCTACGCGGAGGCGTTCCAGCGGACCATCGGGCGCCCCCTCGTCCGGCTGGCGCCCACCTCCGGCCGCACCGAGTCCGAGATCATCTTCGAGACCCTCGCGTTCAACGATGTCGTCACGACCGACGACCATCTGCCCGCGTTCATGAGCGCGCTCGCCGAGGCGTTCGCGACCCGCCGCTCCGACGTGCGCGCCCACGGCCGCGTGCTGGCGGGCGCGCGTGAGGCCGTCGAGGCGCTGTCGCACGTGCCGGGCGTCGTCCAGTCAGTTCTCACCGGCTCCGTCCAGCCGAACGCGGTCGTGAAGGTGACCGAGCTCGGCCTCGCACCCCACCTCGACCTGGACGCGGGCGGCTACGAGAACGGCGTTTACAGCAAGGCCGCCCTGCTGGAGCTCGCCCGCACCCGCGCCGGTGAACGGCACCGCACCGCCTACCCCGAGGCCGCCACCGTCTACATCGCCGACTCGCCGCGTGACGTGCAGGCCGCCCACATCGCCGGGTCCCCGATCATCGCGGTCGCGACCGGCAGCGCCACCGAGGCCGAGCTGGGTGCGGCCGGTGCTGAGCGCGTCCTTGCCACGCTCGCCGACACCGCTGCCGTTGTCAGCGCCGTCGCCGACCTGACCCGCATCTGACCAGCGATAATGCGATGGCCGCGCGCCGGGGCGCGGCCGGGGAGGGAGAGAGATGTCCGGTGAGGTCACCGAGGGTTCGCCGTTGTGGGAGCCGTCGGAGGAGGTCGTCGCCAACGCGCGGGTGACCCACTTCGTCCACTGGCTGTGGGACCGGGGCGTCCTCACCGAGACCTACGACGACCTGTGGCGCTGGTCGGTCACCGAGGTCGACGCGTTCTGGGACGCGATCTGGTCCTACTTCGAGGTCGTCGGCGCACGAGGTGACGGACCGGTGCGGACGGGTGGGCCCATGCCCGTGGACGGCCTGAAATGGTTCCCCGGCGCGACCCTCAACTACGCGGCGAACGCGCTGAAACGAGCCGCCCAGACCCCGGACGAAACGGCCGTGATCTTCCGTTCGGAGGCGGGCGGGCACCGCGTGCTGACCTACCGGGAGCTGGCCCTGCACGTCGCGGAAGTGCGCGCGGGCCTGGCCGACCTCGGCGTCGGCAAGGGCGACCGGGTGGCCGCCTACGTCCCGAACATCCCCGAGGCGCTGGTCTGCTTCCTCGCCACGGCGTCGCTGGGCGCGATCTGGTCGTCGTGCTCCCCGGACTTCGGCTCGTCCTCGGTGATCGACCGGTTCGCGCAGATCGAGCCGAAGGTCCTGATCGCGGTGGACGGCTACGCCTACAACGGCAAGCGCTTCGACCGGCGGGACGTCGTCGGGGAGATCGAGGCCGCGCTGCCGACCCTCGCCGCGACCGTGCTCATCCCGTACCTCGACCCGGCCGCCGCCCCGGACGGCCTGCGCACCGGCATGCGCTACGCCGACCTGCCCCGCCCCGGTCGCGACACCCTGGAGTTCGAGGACGTCCCGTTCGACCACCCGCTGTGGGTCGTGTACTCGTCCGGGACGACCGGGCTGCCGAAGCCGATCGTCCACGGCCACGGTGGCGTCGTGCTGGAACACCTCAAGGCCCTGTCGTTCCACCAGGACCTCGGCCCCGAGGACGTGTTCTTCTGGTACACGACCACCGGCTGGATGATGTGGAACTACCTCATCGGCGGCCTGCTGGTGGGCTCCACCGTCGTCATGTACGACGGCGCCCCCCTCGACCTCTGGACGCTGGCCGCCGACAACGGCGTCACCTACATGGGCGTCGGCGCGCCGTACATCATGGCGTCGGCCAAGGAGGGCCGCCGCCCCGGCACGGAACTCGACCTGTCGCGGCTGCGCGGCATCGGTTCGACCGGGTCGCCGCTGCCGCCCGAGGGGTTCGGCTGGGTGTACGACGCGGTCGGCCAGGGCCTGCTGCTGGGCTCGTTCTCCGGCGGCACCGACCTGTGCACCGGGTTCGTCGGCCCGTCACCGCTGCTGCCGCTGCGGGCCGGGGTCATCCAGTGCCGCGGCCTCGGCGCCAAGGTGGAGGCGTTCGGTGACACGGGCGAGCCGGTCATCGACGAGGTCGGCGAGCTGGTCATCACCGAGCCGATGCCGTCCATGCCCGTCTTCTTCTGGAACGACGAGAGCGGCGAACGGTACCGCGAGTCGTACTTCGACATGTATCCGGGCGTGTGGCGGCACGGCGACTGGGTGAAGATCCTCCCGGACGGTGGCTGCGTCATCTACGGACGCTCCGACTCCACGCTGAACCGCGGCGGCATCCGGATGGGGACGTCCGACTTCTACCGGGTCGTCGAGGCGTTCGAGGAGATCGCCGACAGCCTCGTCATCGACACCGGCCGCCTCGGCCAGGAGGGGCGCCTGCTGCTGTACGTCCAGCTGGCCGGGGACGCGTCCCTCACCGACGAGCTGCTCGGACGGCTCAAGCGCGAGATCAGGTCGGCGCTGTCGCCGCGGCACGTCCCGGACGAGGTCCACGCCGTCCCCGGCATCCCGCGGACGCTGTCGGGCAAGAAGCTGGAGGTGCCCGTCCGCAAGATCCTCCAGGGCACCCCGGTCGACCGGGCCGCCAACCGCGACTCGATGGCCAATCCGGAGGTTCTCTCCCACTTCACCCCCTAGGGTATGTCCCGTTGGACGTTCGGTATCGCTTAGGTGACACCTTGTACGTGTATGTCGCCATGGGACGTGACGGCATTAGTGTGGTGCCCCGGTCCAGAGGTGTGCGATCGGAAGCATGTGGGGCAAATCGCGCCGTATGGCCATTTGGCCGGTGAACTTCCCCTCGGTCTCGGGCGTCACACAGTCGGAGGGGTGATCCGGGCCGGTGTGATGGCCCTGCGATCGAGAGAGGGACGGTTCCACGCATGGAGGTTGGGGCGCTGCGGTCCGGTGACCCGGATCGGCTGGGTTCGTACGCCCTGATCGGCCGGGTGGGCGAGGGCGGCCAGGGGACGGTGTACCTCGGCGCGGACGACGACGGCCACCAGGTCGCGATCAAGCTGCTGCACGCCGACCTCACCTCCGACGACAGGGCCCGCGCCCGGTTCCTGCGGGAGCTTGAGGTCGCCAAGCGCGTCGCCCCGTTCTGCACCGCGCAGGTCATCGACGCCGACGTGGACGGCGACCGCCCCTACATCGTCAGCGAGTACGTCCCGGGCCCGTCGCTGAACCAGCAGGTCCTGGACGAGGGCCCGCTCGACGGCGCCGCGCTCGACCGGCTCGCCGTCGGCACCGCCACGGCGCTCGCCGCGATCCACCAGGCGAAGATCGTCCACCGGGACTTCAAGCCGCACAACGTGCTGATCGGCCCGGACGGCCCGCGCGTCATCGACTTCGGCGTGGCACGGGCGATCAGCGCCGGAACCACCCTCACCAGCCGGGTCATCGGCACCCCGTCCTACATGGCGCCCGAGCAGATCAGCGGCGACGAGGTCGGGACGGCCGCGGACGTGTTCTGCTGGGCGGCGACGCTGGTGTTCGCGGCCACCGGGGAGCCCCCGTTCGGCCAGGACACCATCCCCGCCGTGATCAACCGCATCCTGAACGAGGAGCCCGAGCTCGGCGGCCTCGAAGGGCCGCTGCGCGAGCTGGTGCTCGACTGCCTGGAGAAGGAGCCCGCGCGCCGGCCCGGCGCGCGGCAGGTGCTGATGCGGCTGCTCGGCCACGAGGAGACCTCCCGGACCGGCGCGCCCGCCGCCGTCTCGCGCCCGTCCGGCGACAC
>JBOHBY010000866.1:0-7868 GCA_050698635.1 Spirillospora sp. | reverse complement strand
GTCCTGTGGACACGCTCGGGCTGACCAGCCGAGCACACAGGATCGTCCGGCCGTTCAGCGTGCGGGCGGCGCGGGCGGCTGCTCGACCCGAGGGTGGGCGTGCCGCGGAATCTGCCGTCGCGGCGGCGGAACGGAGTCCACGCCCTCGGCGACGACGGGAGCGGCGGCTTCCGTGGCCCCGGCTTCGGCCGCTCCGGCGGCTTCGGCGGCTTCGGCGCGTTCACGCGAGCGGTTGCGGCGCGCGCCGTACGGGGCGATGACCCGCCGGTAGACGGGCCGCCTGACGAAGGTCGGGACGAGGCGGTAGCCGCCGCGGACGACGACGTTGCGCAAATACTGCGGGCGGGAGATGAAGCCCTCGCCGAGCATCTCCCGCTGGAGCTTGAGCTCCGAGCGCAGCAGGTCACGGCCGCCGCGCCGCTCGTAGGCGCCGTCCCCCACCCGGTAGTAGACGAGCGGCTCGGCGATGTTCTCCACCCGCGCGCCGTTGGCGATCATCCGGGCGAACAGCCAGTAGTCCTCCATCAGCGGCAGGTCGCCGTAACCGCCGACGGCGACGACGGCGCTGCGCCGGTAGACGACCGTCGGATGGTTGAACGGGTCGTGCAGCCGCGAGTAGCGGGCGATGTCGGCCGGGTCGCTCGGCGGGACGCGCTGCCCGACGATGTCGGAGGTGTCGGCGCCGAACTCCAGCAGGCCCGCGCCGACGAGGTCGGCGCCCGAGCGCACCAGCGGCACCTGCGCCTGGAACCGGTGGGGCATGGCGATGTCGTCGGCGTCCATCCGGGCGACGATGTCGTGCCGGGCGGCGTGCAGGCCCGCGTCCAGGGCGGGGCCGAGCCCGCGGTTGTGCTCCAGCTCGACGAACGACACCTCGACCGGGCTGCCCTCGACCAGTTCCCGCAGGCAGGCGGACAGTTCGTCGGAGACGGGGCCGTCGCGCACCAGGACGACCTGGTCGGGTCGCAGCGTCTGGTCGTGCACGGCGCTGCGGAAGGCGACCCGGACGTGATCCTCGCGATCACCGCCGTAGACGGTCATCAACAGGGTGAAGGGTTCGGGCTGCATGCGTCCGTTCCGGGGGGAGCGTGAGCGCCCGGCAGAGCCCGGTGCGGGGGACGGCTCTCGGGGGCAGAGGTCGGGGGGGTCGGCGGAATTCAGTTGGGCGGTCTTGACTGTGACGCTTCAGTGAAGATGTTGGTTGGCCACAACCAATGGTTCACACGGGGTACGCGCTGGCCAAGATACTGGAAAACCACGACGGCTCAGGTGTGCGCGCAGATGTCGCGGTCGGCGCGGATCTCCCCGGCGACCTTCGGCACCGCCGCGTCCAGCCCGCGCAGGGCCGCGCCGTCCTTGCCGATGACGAGATAGACGTAGCCCGGCTTGGCGGACTTCCACGGCCGCGGCTCATGACCGGGCAGCGCGATCGCCATGCGGGCGGCCTGCCCCTCGGCGCCCTTCCCGTACAGGATCTGGGTGCGGGCGTAGCGCTTCTTGCTGGTGCCGACCTTGACGACCTTGAACCCGCGCTCGGTGAGTTGGTCCGCTGTCCGCTGCGCCAGGCCGGGGGTGGTCGTCCCGTTGAAGACGCCGACCCTGACCTGCTCCGGCGGGACGGGCCGCGCCGTGTTCTGCGCCGCGACGGGTGTCGGCGGCGCGGGCTCGGGCAACTCGTTGTCCTCCCGGACGGCCTTGAACAGCGGCGCGGCCTGGGCCTGGTCGAACTGGACGCGGTTCTTGTCCTGCGGATACGCCTGCACCGGGACGGTGACGAACCGCACCTTCCCGGCGCTCATGCCGCGCAGGCTGCCCGCGACCTTCTGCATGACCTGCATCGTCAGTTTGTCGTCCACCTTGATCGACTTGGCGACGGCGGACAGGAAGCCGTAGGTGCGGCCCGGGTCGGTGAGCATGCCCTTGTCGGTGGCCTTCTTCACCACCGACGCCATGAACGCCTGCTGCCGCTTGATCCGGTCGAGGTCGGAGCCGTCGCCGAGTACGTACCGGGTGCGGACGTACCCGAGCGCCTGCTCACCGCGGACGACCTGCCGCCCCGCCTTGAGGTGCAGTTCGGCCTTGGGGTCGTCGATGCGGCGGGGCACGCAGATCTCCACGCCGTCGAGCGCGTCCACGACCCGTTTGAACCCGGAGAAGTCGACCTCTACGTAATGGTCGATATGAACCCTGGTCAGGGACTCGATCGTCCGCCAGGTGCAGGCCGGGCCGCCGTTGGAGAACGCCGCGTTGATCATCCCGAACTGGGCGGGCACGGTGCTGCCGTTCTTCTTCTCGCACGGCGGCATCTGCACCATCGAGTCGCGCGGGAAGCTGATCCCGATCGCGCTCTCGCCGCCGGGCGAGATGTGCAGCAGGACCGTCGTGTCGGAGCGCTGCCCGGCCTCGGCCCCGTACCTCGCGTTCTCGCCTTTGCGGCTGTCCGACCCCATCAGCAGGATGTTCAGCGCGTTGTTGAGCTTCTCCGGACGGTTGTCGCCGAGCCGTCCGTCCACGTTCTCGCGGTCGATCTGGCCGTCGAGGCGGCGCCAGAACCCGTACGCGGTGAGGCTCGTGCCGACCAGCACCACCGACAGCGCGATCGACAGCCAGCCGAGCACGCGCCACAGACGCCCCCGCACCGGCGGTTCCGGCGGCGACGGGGCGTTGTCCGCGAAGTACACGGAGTCAGCGGAGTGCGCGGTGCCCCCAGAGTGCGCGCTGTGCGCACGGTGCGCACTGTGCGCGGGAGACCGGGCGGCGGCTCGCTGCATCCGTAACATTTCAGCACAGAATGGACAGGCGCCACGGCGGTCACGGCAAACTCAGGCGCGCCAGGTTTCGCACCGCGTCCCGCGCCCGGGTCGCGCCCGGGTCGCTAGACTCCTCCGAAGATGAGCACCGTAGACGCGCTGACCGACCAGGCGATGGTCGTGCTGCAGGACAGGCCGCTGGTGCCGCTGAGCGGCTGGCTGGCCAAGGCCCTCGGCGACTGCACCGCGAGCGGCCGCTCCCTGCAACTCGTCACCCCCCTCGACTCCCGGCTCTCGCTCCCCCTGCGCACCGCCGCGTCCGGGAACGAGGTGCAGTGGGTCGTCCGCAACGGCGACGGCTACTACGAGGGTCTGACCGGACGTCCGCTGAGGTGGAGCGGCAAGACGTTCGTGCCCGTCCCCGAGGCCCGCGACTACGCGCCGGGGTTCACCACGCGTCCGAGCGCGCCGATCGGCTCGCAGCTCACCCTCGTCTACCGCACCAAGCACGGCGCCGAAGGCGACCTCGGCGGTCCCGTCGAACGCCTCCTGCAACTGCTCACCGGCAAGCCCCCGAGCGCGCTCGGCGCCGCCGAACCGCTGGAGCACCCGTGGCGCGCCGACCGGTTCACCGAATACGCGCGCGGACGCTCCACCGCCCGGCTCATCGTCGGCGGCGACGGCCCCCGTCCCGCCCAGGCGATCTGCGACTTCACCGCCGCCGCGGGCGGGGTCGTCGCCGAGGTCAGCACCGTCACCGTCGGCTATATGCCCGAGGACCCGCCGCCCCTGCAACACCTGCCGACCCTCGTCGGCGCGCTCGCCGCCGACCAGACCGTCGCGTCGCTGTTCGTCCAGGTCACCCCCGGCCGCGCCGACCTCACCACCGAGCCCCGCTGGATGGGCGCCCCCGCGCCCGTCGCGCTCGCCGTCGCCGGGACCGTCTCCGGTCCGAGCGGCCTGCCCGGCCAGCAGGTCGGCCCGCCGCGCGCCCCGCTGACGTTCTTCCCGCTCGGCGACGGCCGCTCCGCCGACGGCTGGCAGCGGCACAGCATGCTCATGCAGCACCTCCAGGCCGTCTGAACCGGCCGTCTGAACCGGCCGTCTGAACAGGCCGTCTGAACAGGCCGTCTGAACAGGCTGAACCGCTCCCGAACCCGCGGTCACTTCCCCCAAAAACACGCTTTCCAGCCTCTGCCGCCACAGACGCCGCACACCGCCGATGATCTACCCGTAAGGGATGATGTACGGTCCTGCCCATGGGACAGGCCGGCCAGCTCGACGCGCTGGAGCGGGCCGTCCAGGGGACGCTCGCCGAAGGGTCGTTCGAGTTCGACGGCGACGAGGCCGTCCTGCGCATCGAGGGGTCCCTCGCACCGACGGCCGGTTGGTTCCGCTTCTTCGGCGGCTTCGGCGTCGGGCTGCTCCTCGCGGGCGCCGTCGTCTCCGTCGCGGGGTTCCAGGACGCGGCGCGCTGGCTGCTCGCCCCCGGAGCGGGCATGCTCGGCCTCGTCCTGCTGCTGCGCCGCACACCGCTGCGCCACCTGTGGTCAGTCTTGGAGCTGCGGTTCGCGGAACAGACCATGGTGCACCGGCGGACCCGTATCCCCTTCCGCGACCTGCGGCCCGAGCATCTCGTGTGGAAGAACGGACGGTTCTTCCGGCGCCTCTACGTCCGGCACCCGTCCCTCCGCAAGAAGCTCGCCCGGTTCTTCGGCAGCGAGGAACGGCAGGCCAGGGAGTTCCAGCGGCGGCTGTGGGAGCTGATCTCCGCGCCCGACCTGCCCGGCGCCCTCGCCCACGCGGCCCGGCACGGCGGCGGCCTCACCCCCGTGCAGCGCTGGATCGTCGCGGCCGGCGCCCCCTACGGCGCGATCAACGGCTTCCTGGTCGACCGGCTCGGCACGGCCCCCGGCGCGGACACCGCCGCCGCCGACCGCCGCACCGCCCAGGAACTCCTGCACGACCCGTGGGGCGCCTTCGACCTCGAACAGCTCCTCGGCGCCGTCAACTGGCTCGTCCAGGACGGGCACCGCGCCGACTTCACCCAGGACGCCCACCTCGCCGCCCGCTCCCCCGCCGCGCAGGAGGAGTACGGCACGCTGCTGCGCGAGGTCGACGGCCTCATCGCCCGCGACGAGCTCGAACCCCCGTTCGTCGAACGGCTCATCGAGCTGGTCCGCGTCCGGTACGGCGACGAGGGCGGCTCGTACGCCCGGCTCGTCCCGCGGCTGCTGCGCGACGAGCCCGGCGCGGACGTCAGCGACGAGGGCGCCGAACTGGCCCAGTTCCTCCACCAGCTCTTCAACGACCGCAACCACGCGTCCGAGGAACTGCACCGCCTCAAGGTCCTCGCCGACCCGGAGCTGCGCGCCAACGCGGGACGGTTCCTCATCTGGGACTACGGACGGGCCCTGATGCTCTACCGCTGGGGCCACATGGTCGGCTGGCTGACAGAGGAGTACTGCTGGGAACGGATGCTCCCGCTGGCGCTCGACATCCAGCGGCGCTACTCGTCCTGGCGCGACATGGCCACCTGCTACCTACAGGGCCGGTTGCTCTGGTCGGGCGGCGGCGGGACGTCGCAGTCGGAGTACGAACGCCTCATCGACAGCCTCGCCACCGAGCCCCGAAGCCCCTGGAACGTCATCCCCTGGGACCTGGACCTCACCCGCGACTGGCCACACCGCGACTGACCCGCGCGGAGGCCGGGCCTAACCGCTGATGACTCCGCCGTGGTACGCGGCCCCACCACCCTGCCCGGGAGCGCCACCCGCGCCACCCGCACCACCCGCACCACCCGCACCGCCCGCACCGCCTCCAGGCTCGGACGCCTTCCAACTGCGCGCGGGAGACTCGCTCGCCCCGTCCGGGTAGACGGTCCCGCCGGCCCAGTGCACCAGCGAGTCGGCGAACTTGCGGGCGACGCGCGACGCGTCGGGCAGATCGGCGACGGCGCGGACGTCCACCCACCACACCGGGGTGGTCACCCGGTCGGCGAAATCGGCGCCGAGCAGCCGCCGGATCTCGCTCTGCGCCGACACCTGCACCGCGTCCTCGATCGAGACCAGCAGCCGGCCCTCGGTGTCGTACACGAGGGTCGGATCGGGCTCCCCGCCGCGCAGTTCCAGCGCCTCACCCATGGCGATCATGCCGTCGGCCACGGCGTGCACATCCGGACGGCGGCGCACCAGCGCCACCAGGTCACTGCTCATCGGGTCCCCTGCCTCCCCTCACCAACGCAACCCTATGAGACATCCGCGCGCGACGGGATCCGCGAGCGCGCGCATCCCGTCATACCTACCATCCCCCGTGAAATCGCCAACTCCTGACCGCTACTCTGGTCCGACCGAAATCGCCAGCTCGTACGGATATCAGCACGGAGCGTCCATGAACTCCCCCCAATGGCCTGGTCAACCCCCGGGCGGACCGGGCTTCCCTCCGCCCGCGCCCCCGGGGCCGCCGCTGCCCGGGGGGCCCGGATTCCCGCCTCCCCCGCCGCCGCGCCGCGGTGGCGGTGGCGCGGTGGTCCCGCTGCTGCTCATCGGGGCGGCGGCGGTCTTCGCCGTGATCGGCATCGCCGTGTTCGTCGTCGTGGTCAACGATGACGACGACGAGCCCCGCCGGACGACGTCGTTCCCGTCCTCCTATCCCTCCTACACTCCGCCGTCGTCGCTCAGCTCGCCCGACCCGACGACGTCCAGCGGCGGATCGGACCCGGCGTCGATCCTCGGCCCGACCATCCGGACGGCGAAGGGCAACACCTTCACCCGGGCGGGAACGCGCACCGCGTCGTGCACCAGCCGCGCCAACACCAAGATGCGCGCGGCGCTGAGCACGAACCCGTGCATCGGGACGATGCAATCGGCCGTCTACGCCAACCCGTCCAAGATGATCATCACGTCGGTGTCGATCGCGAAGTTCTCCAGCCCGTCGGCGGCGAGCAGCGTCAGCCGGGTCACCTCCGACAAAGGCTGGCCGCTGCTGCTCACCCCGTCCGACGCGAGCGGCCTCCCGCAGCCCAAGGCCGACCCGGCCTACTGGACGCGGTCGTGGGCGCGGGGTTCGAGCGTGATCTACGCCCAGTCGTACTGGTCGTCCGGAACCGCGACCGGCGGCCGCACCGGCAGCGTCTTCGAGACCGCGGGCGAACTCGGCACCGAGGTCACCAACACGATGCTCTTCAGCAACTGACCGTCAGCTCGGAACAACCGACGGAACAACTGACCGTCAGCCGGAACAACCGACGGTCAGCGCTGGCCGCCGGCGCCCAGGGACCGCGCGAACACCTCGTGCACGATGCGGGTGACGGCGGCCCGGGCGGCGGCGGAGACCTTGGACATGTCCACCGAGCTGCCCGTGGCCAGCTGCCGGTCGTAGGGCACGAACACCACGGGCAGGCCCCACGCGGACAGCATCTGGTGCGCCCGCTGCAGGTCGGCGCCCACCTGGGGGGCGTGCGAGACCATCGCGATCACCGTGCGGCCGAGCAGGCCCCGCTGGTCGTTGGCCGCATACCACTCCAGTGCCCCGCGCGCGCTGAGCGCGCCGTCGACCGTGCCGGGCGTGACGAGCACCAGGCCGTGCGAGCTCGCGACGACGCCGCGGTTCACCTCGGTGAGGATCCCCGCGCCGCAGTCGATCACGGTCGCGGCGACGTACCGGCTGACCGTGCTGAGCGCGGCCTGGAACGTCTCCAGCGCGAACTCCCCGGCGATGCGCCCGCCGCGCGTGGACGACAGCACGTACAGGCCGTCGCGCGTGCGCGTCAGGAACGCCTCCGCCTCCTGGAAGGTGGTCGGGTTCTGCGCCGCCAGGTCGAACAGCGACAGGTGCGGCCGGACGCCGAGGCGCAGCGGCAGCGATCCGAGCTCGGCATCGGCGTCGGCGGCCAGCACCCGGTCGGACCGGTGCCGGGCCAGCTCCGTCGCGACCAGCGCCGCCATCGTCGTCTTGCCCGCGCCGCCGCGCACGCTCGCGATCGCGATCTGGCGGGAGCTCGGCACCGGGCGCTGCATCAGGTCGGCGAACGCGGCCTGGTCCCTGGCCTCCCGCGCCCCGCCGCCCATCGCGTTGCGGACACCGCGCCCCATGCGGCGGGCGAGCGGGTCACCGTGC
>JBOHBY010000865.1:0-4129 GCA_050698635.1 Spirillospora sp. | reverse complement strand
GACATACCGGGTCGACTCCGTCGTGCCCGAATGGACGGCCGAGGACCTCGCGGGCGCCGCCGTCGCCGCCGACGCCCAGGCCAAGGCCGCACGCGAGCTGCCGTGGGGGCCGGGCGCGAAGGAGCCGCCCGTCCAGATCGCCGAGTTCCGCAAGTTCGCGAGCGCGGCGACCCAGGGCGCGGTGTCACCGATCCAGAAGGCGGCGATGCTCGCCGAGTACCTCAAGCGGTACGCCAGATACGACGTGACCGCGCCGCCAGGGCACAGCTACCGGCAGCTCGACTACTTCCTGGGCGAAGGCCGCCGAGGCACCCCCGAGCACTTCGCGACCGCCTACGCACTCCTCGCCCGGACGCTCGGTCTGCCGTCACGGGTCGTGGTGGGTTTCGACGGCGGGAACCGTGTGGGCGACACCGTCCAGGTCCGTTCCGGGGACGTGATGGTCTGGCCCGAGGTCAAGTTCGACGGTCTCGGCTGGATCCGCTTCAACCCGCTCCCCGACAACGCACGCCGCTCCAAGAAGAACGACGCCGTCGCGGCAGGGGAGACGGAGCAGAAGCTGGAACAGGCGCAGAAGAACGCAGCGTCGCAGCAGCGCGGCCAAGGGCCGGGCAACACGCCGCAGAAGGGCCCCGAGAAAACGGCCGCCGCCGACAGCGAACCGACCCCATGGTGGGTGTTCGCGTCGATCGGCGTGGCCGTCCTGCTCATCGGGTACGTGTTCGCCGTCCTGCTCGCCCCCGCCTTGCGCAAACGACGCCGCCGGACGGGACCGCCCGCCGCCCGCATCACCGGGGCCTGGCACCAGGCCCTCGACCATCTCGCCGACGTCGGCCTGTCCACCGCCCGGACGCTCACCGCGCACGAGGTCGCGCGGTTCGGCGCGTCCAACGTCGGCGACGACGCCCACGGGCACCTGGGCCCGCTCGCCGACCTCGTCAACCGCAGCCGCTTCGCCGCGTCCCACCCGGAACCGGACGCCGCCGACCGCGCCTGGCGGCACACCGACGAGCTCGGACGCCTCGTCACCGCCAGGGCCGGACGCCTCCGCCGCGTCCGCCGCCGCCTCCACCCGCGCTCCCTGAAGGACCGGGGCCGCCCGAGCGTCAGGACAAAGGGAGGCTGACGGCGATCTCGCCACCGAGGACGGCGCCCGACTCCAGCTCCAGGTCGTCGCCGCTCCAGAACCGGCCCGGATCGAACCAGTTCGGGCGGCGCCCCTTCGGCAGCAGCCCCATCGCCTGGTACGTCACCGCGACGATCTCCGCGCAGAACGCCGTCTCCAGATCCGCCTCGCGGTGGGCGGGACGGCGGATCGGCACCCGCCCGCGCAGCCACCGCGTCGCCAGCCTGGACGTCGACGGGAACGGCGTGCCGTCCAGCCGCGCCACCGCCCGCAGCGCCGCGTCCTCCCTCCCCCTGGACGGCGGCGGATCGAGCTGCCGCAGCCACGCCCGCTGCCCGTAACGGTTCCCCCACGCCAGGACGGCCTCCCGGAGATCGTGCAGCTGCGCGCCGCGATGGTGCCCGCCCGTCCACATGTCCCGCAGCGACCGGCCGAGTTCGGCGTGCCACATCAGCGGCGGCAGATCGTCGATGACCACCGACATCCCGACATGGTTGACGGGGCTGTTCGTCGTCATCTGGATGGCGCGGTCCGCGACCGTCCGCCCACGGAACAACCACACGTCACCGGTGCGCGTGAGCTCAGCGGCCTCGTCGAGAGAAATGCTCGTCCCCGGCATGATCGATACCGTAGCCGGATGCGATGGTGGAAGACCCGTGGGTTGTGGAAGGCGTTGGGCCTGGCAGGGGTTCTTGGGGTTGCGGCGACCGGGGCCGTGGTCGTCCGGGCCGAGCGGCGGCGGCGCGCGTACACGCCGGACGAGGTCCGGCAGCGGCTGCACCAGCGGATCGGCGAGGCGCCGCCCGGGGAGACCACGTGAGCGGCGCGGACGTGCGCGCCGTCCGTCCGCCTGATCTGGACGATCTCGACCGTGCCTGGAGTGTCGTCTCCACCGGGCTCGCGCCGACTCCGCTGGTACCGTCGCCAGGGCTCGGGGCGGGGGCGATGCTGAAGCTTGAGACGTTCCAGCCGACCGGCTCGTTCAAGGTCCGGGGCGCGCTGGCGGCTCTGGCGGCGCTGCCGGACGGCGTCCCGGCCGTCACGGCGAGCGCGGGCAACCACGGCCTCGGCATGGGCTACGCCGCGGAAAGGTCCGGTGCGGACGTCACCGTGGTCGTGTCCACGCGGGCGTCGCAGGCGAAGGTCGACAAGCTCGGCGCGTATCCGGTGCGGCTCGTCCAGCACGGGACGACGTACGAGGAGGCCGAGGCGCACGCCCTGTCCCTGCCCGGCCACTACGTCTCGCCCTACAACGACCCGGCGGTCATCGCGGGCCAGGGCACCCTCGGACGCGAACTCGACGCCCAGGTGGACGGGCCGCTCACCGTCGTCGTGCCGGTCGGCGGCGGCGGGTTCCTCGCCGGGCTGAGCCTGTGGGCGCGCGAACGCGGCGACGTGCGCCTGGTCGGCGTGGAGTCGGCGGTGTCACGCGGCGTGTCCGCCTCGCTGGCGGCCGGACGGGTCACCGAGGTCGAGGTGGGCGAGTCGATCGCCGACGCGCTGCCCGGCAATCTCGAACCCGGCTGTGTCACGCCGCAGGTCATCGGCCGCCACGCCGAGATGACGTCGGTCACAGATGACCAGATCCGGACGGCGATGCGGTGGCTGTTCCACGAGCACGGCCTGGTCACCGAGGGTGCGGGCGCGGCGGGGGCCGCCGCCGTTCTCGCCGGGAAAGCCCAGGTCACAGGGCGTCTTGTGGTGATCCTCTCCGGCCGGAACATCACCACCGCGACTTTCGTCACCGCACTGGACGAAACCTGACTTAGGCCCCTTACCTGCGGAAACGCGGCCGTCAGCGGCACTGATCCGCTACCTTGTCCGGTCAAACGGGGAGAGTGATCAGACACGTGCGGGCGGCTGGCGTGGGGGTTTTGTTTCGGCGTGACCGGCTTACGGGGCAGGTCGCGGTAGGGCTCGTCGGCGTACTCGGGATCGCCGCCGTCGTCTACGGGGTCGGCGTCGCGAGCGCCAAGTACCGCATAGCCGACGTCGGCGCCTGGCTCAGCGCGCGGAGCAAGGGCATGGTCGTGCACGTCAACGGCCCGGCGGGCAAGGTGGACGGCAAGACCGGCGTGATCTCGCAGATGCGGGGCCACAACGTCAAGGTCGTCCAGGACGGCGCGACCGTGCTGCTCGTCGACCTCGACACGGGCGTGGTCAGCAGGCTCGACCCGTCCCAGCTGAACATCGGCCAGAGCCGTCCACTCGGCAAGGGCATCCAGATCCTGGCGAGCGCGGGCAAGGCGTACACGGTCGACTCCGTCACGGGCACCGTGCAGCAGATCGACCCGGTCGGCCTGACGCCGGTCGGCGCGGCGGCAACGCTGCCGCCGATCCTCGGCCAGGCCGGGATCGACGCGCGGGGCGCGCTGTGGGTACCGGTGTCGCAGAAGGGCGAGGTGTCGGCGTTCAAGGACGGGCAAGTCCAGCCGCCCGTCCCGGTCGGCGCGCCCGGCGACACTTTGGCGCTGACCATCGCGGCGGGCGACCCCGTCGTCACCGACTCCACCGCCGCGACCGCCACGGCCGTCAAGCCGTCGGGGGAGCGGCTCACCGTCAGCCTGCCGACCTCCGTGCGGCAGTCGGGGCGCGGCGGAGTGCTCGCGCCCGCGCACACCGAGGGCAAGACCGTCCCGCTGCTCGTGCCCGGAACCGGGTCGCTGGTGACCGTCGACACCGACACCGGACGCTACTCCAGCACGCGGCTGGCGATGCCGAAGCACCGGTACCGGGCGCCGCAGATGCTCGGCGCGAAGGTCTACATCCCGGACGAGACCGCCGGGGCGCTGATCGTGTACGACTCGGCCGCCAACCGGTTCCAGCGCCCGATCCCGGTGACGGGACGGCCGTCCACGCTGGACGTCTTCGTCCGCGACGGGCTGCTGTGGGCGAACGACCCGTCCGGCCCCCGCGCCGTGGTGATCGACCGGCAGGGCGCGCACAAGGGCATCGACAAGTACAAGGACCGGGTCGCGGGCGGCCCCAAGCGCCGCACGATCC
>JBOHBY010000864.1:0-2547 GCA_050698635.1 Spirillospora sp. | reverse complement strand
CCAGCGTGGTCTTCCCCGTGCCGGGCGGCGCCGCCAGCACCGCCGCGCCGTGACCGTCCAGGGCCGCGCGAAGGGCAGGAACGGCACCTGCGACAGGAAGGCTCTCGGCGACATCGACACGCACCCGCCCAGTCTGCCCCAGGCAAGAGCGCCCGTGCCGTTCCGTAATCGGACATGCGGGGAATGCCACCCCGGACGAAAAAGGCTCTGAGCGTTACGAAGTAAGTTGCACCGAGCCTTTCAGCCATTCATGGACGCCATCAGAAGTTTTCCCGCGATTCGACGCCGCACCCTCGACAAAACACCAGGTAGGCAATGCTTTCAAGGGCTAGAAGTTGCTTCCACGTTTGATTTACGTCACCTCGTGAACTGTGGCATGAATGCGCGGGTATCCCCATAATGAGGGCGTCGTAGCAGGGTGCTGGGGAGGTTCGTCATGATCGGCGGCTCGATCTATCTGAGGGACAGGGCGGCGTTCACCGGCGGTTCACCTCAGGCGGTATACGAGGAGCTGTGGCAGCGCGGCCGTAAAGGCAGATTGCGGACCCGCGCAATTCTGGCGGGCGCGACGCTGCTCCTGTGCGGGCTGCTGGTCAACGCCGTATTCGGAATCGTGATGGCCCTGCTTGTGGCGTCCGCCGATCTGTTCGTGCATTGGCGCGTGCATCACGCGTCCAGTGTGTGGCGGCGCGGGCTGCGCGGCGATGAGCGGATGAACCGGGTGCTGCGCCACACGCTGGAGCGGCGCGGCTACCGGGTGCTGTACGAGCGGGTCGTCCCCGGCCACGGGCCGGCCGACCAGCTCGTGGTCGGGCCGGGCGGCGTGTGGCTGGTGCACAACGAGGCCTGGCATCCCGACGCGGAGATCTCCCACCACGGCGGCCGGCTCTTCATCGACGGCCGGACCCAGACCAAGCTGGTGGGCGGGCTGACCGCGCGGGCCGACGCCGCCGCCGAGGTCATCTCACGGGTCGCGGAGGTGCCCGTGAAGGTGACGCCGGTGCTGGCCGTGCACGGCGGCCGGCTCGTGCGGAGCCCGTTCGCCGCGGACGGGATCGTGTTCGCGCCGCCGCTGCGGCTGCTCCGCTGGATCGGCCGCAACCCGTCCGCCGACCGCTCCCCCGACGAGGTGGAGGCGATCGCCAGGGCCGCCGTCCGCGCGCTCCCGATCGGCGGGCGCCTCACCCCGCCCTCCGGCGGCCTGACGGCCGCATGACCGTGATGGTCACCGAACACCTGTGGCCGGAGGGCTTACTCGCCGCCGCCCACAGGGCGCCCACCGCCCGCTTCGGGCCCGCCACCCAGGCGGGCGGTGCGGCGCAACCACAGCAGGCCCACGACCGGCAGGACCAGCGGGACGAACCCGTACCCGCGCCCGTACCCGGACCAGACGGTCTCGTCGGGGAACGCGGCGGAGTCGGCGATGCTGAGCGTGCCCACCACCAGCACCCCGGCCAGCTCGATCGAGCAGGCGGCGACGGCGACGTTGAACGACGTCCGGCCGCCGCGCGCCAGCGCGACCGTCGCCAGGACGTAGACGGCCGCGGCGAACGCCGACAGCGCGTAGGCGACCGGGGCGTCGGAGAACCGCGTGGCGATCTGGACGCCCGCCCGCGCGCCGGCCGCGAGCGCGAAGATCGCGTAGACGGCGACCAGGAGCCGTCCCGGCCCGCCGCCGGTGCGAGCCCTGGGGCCGGCCGTGCCGCCCGTGCGGATCTCGGCGTCGGCGCGGGCGTCGTCGTCCGCACGGGCCCGGCCGTCACGCATGACCGCTCCAGATCTGGTCGAGCCGGACGACCATGACCGCGACCGCGATCCCGGCGACGACGATCACGGCGGAGCCCCACCGGGTGCGTTCCAGCAGGCCCCATCCGGCGCCCGCGACGGGGATCAGCAGCACGCCGAGCAGGTAGCCGGCGAAGGTCGCCGACCCGTCCGGGCCCTCGTCGCCCGACAGCTTCACGAACCCGACGACGGCCTGCGCGACCAGCAGCGCCTCCAGGACGCCGAGCGCGACGAGATGGCCGGCGTCCATCGCGCGGTTGCGCAGCGCCGTCACCACGGCGTACGCGGCGATCAGCAGGGCCACCACGATGATCACGGTGGACAGGACGTCCGTCACGGGCAAAAGAGTACTACGCCGTGTAGAGGACGAACGCGGCGGCGGGCGTGGCAGCATGGCGGGCGTGAACGCGCTGCAGTGGCTGACCCTGACCCGGCACGGTGAGAGCACCGGCAACCTCGCGTACCAGGCGGTGCTCGGCACCGACGCCGAGGAGGCGGGCATCCCCGAACGGGACGCGGACGTGCCGCTCTCGGACGCGGGCCGCGCGCAGGCCGCAAGGCTCGGCCGCTGGCTCGCCGAACTGCCCGCCGACGAGCGTCCGACCACCGTCGTCGTCTCCCCCTACCTGCGCACCCTCGACACGGCGGAGATCGCGCTCGCGCAGGCGCCGTACGCCGCGCCGCACGACCCGGACGGCCTGCGCCTACGGGTCGACGAGCGGATCCGCGACCGCGAGCAGGGCGCGCTGCAGGGCCTCACCG
>JBOHBY010000863.1:0-2076 GCA_050698635.1 Spirillospora sp. | reverse complement strand
GGCCTGGATGCGGCTCGGCGGGCGCGCGCAGTGGCGGCTCGCCCGGCTCCGGCACCGGACGTTCCTGGTGTACGCGGGCGGGATCGTCCGAGACGACCAAGGGCGGATCCTGCTGCTGCGCCACCGGCTCTGGCCCGCGTACCGCGCGTGGGGCCTGCCCGGCGGCTACGTCGAGGCCGCCGAGCGGCTGGAGGCCGGCGTCGCCCGCGAGGTGCGGGAGGAGACCTCCCTGGAGGTGAAGGTCAGCGTCCCGCCGGTGGCGATCGCCAGCGGCTTCCGGCACCGGGTCGAGGCGTACTACGAGGCCCGCGTGATCGGCGGGCGCCTCGACCTGGACGCGGGCGAGATCCTGGAGGCCCGCTGGTACGCCCTGGGCGACCTGCCGGACGCGATGTCCCCGCGCCTCAGGGCCCTGATCGTCTCGCTCAGCCCGCCGTCGTAGGCGGGAACGCGGTCCGGGTCTGCGGCTGCCTGCCGGAACCAGGCGCCGAAAGCCCCTCGTCCTGCTCCGGAGTCGACGGCTCCTCCGTCGGAGGCTCTTCGGTGGGAGGCTCGGGCGGCTCCGGGCTCGTCCCACCGTCGGACGGCTCATCACCCGGCACCGTCGGCGGCACCTCGCTCGGGACATCGCTCGGGACATCGCTCGGGACATCGCTCGGAGACGGCGGCCCGCTCTCCTCCGGGGGAGGGCTCCAGGTCGGCGTCTCCCCGGTGAGCCAGGGCTCACAATCGATACCGTCGTGATCGGCGTCCTCGTACCAGCGGTATTCGGGGTCCCAGCCCCTGGTGTAGGGGCCGTACCCGTGGGCGTTGGCCAGCGCACAGGTCTCGAAGCGCGGGTCGATGCCGTCCGCGGCGCCCGGCTCCAGGGTCGACGGGGCCTGGGGCGCGCCCGGGGCCGGAGCCGTCGGCGACGGCGACGGCGTCCGCGTCGGCGGAGAGGTGGGCGGCGTAGACGTGTCACGCGGGGCGACCCGCTCGTCGTCCTCGGAGCCCGACCCGCACGAGGTGAGAAGGCCGAGGATCAGGATCGCGGCCAAGGCGGCGAGAAAGCGGCGGGCGGCGCGGCCCGGCGGTGGACGGAATGGTGGTTCCGGCATGGTGCGACCTTTGTGAGTGGAGTCCGCCGCACCCAGAACCTCAGTTCATCGCAAGCGCCCCGATAGCGACAGAACCGGCGAGTATCGCCGCGGCCAACATTCGCCAATTGCCCTGCTTGACCTCAAGATGAGTCGAGGTTCCATGCTGAGCCTCATGATCCTCACTGACAGGGAACGCGAATACCTCGCCACGCAGCGCCTCGGGCGGCTGGCCACGGTCGGCCCCCAGGGCGACCCGCAGAACAACCCGGTGGGGTACGCCTACAACGCCGACACCGGCACCTTCGATATCCGGGGCTGGAACCTCGCCAAGTCGCGCAAGTACCGCAACGTCCGCGGGAACGACCGGGTGGCGCTCGTCATCGACGACCTGGCGTCCGTCCAGCCGTGGCACGTGCGCGGCATGGAGATCCGCGGACGCGCCGAGACCGTCGTCGAGGACGCCCCCGACGACTCCCATTTCAGCGCGGACCTGATCCGCATCCACCCGCGCACGATCTTCACCTGGGGCCTGGACCCGGACGTCGAGGGCATGATCAAGCGCACCGCCGGATAGGCCGCCGGGACCTGGAGGGCGCGGGGCCTCACCCGTCCTGCGGGCGCGCCGCGACGCGTCCTGGCGTGGTGCCGAAGGCGTGGCGGAACGCCTCGATGAAGGCGCTCGGGCCGGCGTAGCCGCAGGCCGCGGCGACGCCGGTCACCGACGCGCCGGTCGCGAGGAGGATCAGGGCGTGGTGCAGGCGCACCTGCGCCCGCCACTGCGGGAACGTCATCGAGGTCTCCTGGCGGAACAGCCTGCTCAGGGTCCGTTCGGACGCGCCCGCCGCCCGGCCGAACTCGGCGAGCGTCCGCCGGTCGGCGGGGTCGTCGGCGAGCGCCGCGGCGATGGTGCGGAGCCGGTCGTCCACGGGGACGGGCAGGTGCAGCGGGAGCTCCTCGACGCGGCGAAGCTGGTCCAGCGCGACCCGTTCCAGGT
>JBOHBY010000862.1:0-7635 GCA_050698635.1 Spirillospora sp. | reverse complement strand
CAGCGGCTGGTCGTCGGCCAGCAGGATCCGGACGCTCACGCGGCCGCCCTCGCCGCCACCACCGCCGCGGGGATCCGCGCCGCCACCCGGAACCCGCCGCCCGGCCGCGGCCCCGCCGCGAACTCCCCGCGCAGCAGGCCGACCCGTTCCCGCATGCCGACGATGCCGTACCCGGTGCCGACCACCCCGCCGCGCCCGTCGTCGTCGACCTCGATCGAAAGGTCCTCGTCCCCGTAGCCGATGGTCACCCGGCATTCGCGGGTGCCCGCATGACGCACCACATTCGTGACCGCCTCCTGGACGATCCGATACGCGGACAGATCGACGTCCGGCGGCAACGGCCTCCGCTCACCCTTCCAACGCACGTCCACCCGCACTCCCGCGTCCTTCGCCGCCTCAGCCAGCCGATCCAGATCATCCAACCCAGGCGACGGCCCAAGCGGCGCGGCGCCGGGATCGTCCTTGCGAAGCGCCGTAAGCATCCTCCGCAGCCCAGACAGAACATCTCGACTGGTGGCCTCAATGGCCTCAAGCGCATTACGCGCCTCCACAGGCTGCGTGTCGATGACCCTCCCGCCCACGCCCGCCTGAATCGCGATGATGCCAATGCTGTGCGCCACCATGTCGTGCAACTCCCGCGCGATCCGCAGCCGCTCGGCCGCCACCGCCTGCGCCGTCGCCTGCTCCCGCAGCCGCTGGACGTTCGCCTGCCGCACCCGCAACGAGTCGCCCACCAGCCAGCAGACGGCCGTCGCCAGGAACACGGTCAGGAGCAGCACCCCGCTCGACGACAGGAAGGTGATGGTCGAGAGGAACTGCACCGCGAACGTCCCGGCGGCGACGGGAACCGAGACCTGGCGGCGCCGGGTCGCCGCGATATGGCCGACGCCCAGGTCGGTGATCAGCAGTTGCAGCGCGGCGACGCTCCCGATGGGCATCTGCAGGACGGCGGCGGTCCAGGCGAACAGCAGGACCGCGTGGGCGGGCAGCGGACGGCGCAGCATCAGCGCGGCCAGCAGCCCCGTGAGCAGAACCGACGCGATGACCTGCGAGTCGACGAAACCGCTCTCCCCCTGCTCCACCGTGACGATGAGCACGATGGGGTACAGGACGGCCGCGGACCAGAGCAGGACCGTCCACGCGCGGCGCACGCGGTTCGGCGGCATGGCGGACATGCGCCGATCGTAACCGCGCCCCCTTCCGCGCACATTGGCCCACGGGCCTAATCCCACGGGCCAACACGCCTTCCGCAAATGTAGGCGACGGCCCGATGCCGGGCGTGTACGAGCCCGTCCACCGTTATTCCATGAAGCGCTGGTTGACGCTCGTCCTGGCAATGGAAGTCCTGGGAATCGTAGTCTTCTCGCTCACCTACGACTCACTGGACTTCCGTATCTACTGGCTGGGCGGCCACGCCATAACAGACGGCACAAGCCTCTACGAGGAGCAGCTGGCCGCCCACTGGTACACCAACACGCCATTCATGGCCGCCCTGTTCACACCCCTGGCGGCCCTGCCGCTCACCCTTGCCAGGCTCCTCTGGCAGCTGGCCTCTCTCACGGCATTCATCTGGGCCTGCGCGATGACCCTGAAACTGGCCGACAACCGCGCGTCCCTGAAACTGGCCGTAGCCGGAGCTCTTCTCCTCGCCCCGGTCCACCATTCGTTCTTCCAGGGTCAGGTCAACCTGTTCTTGCTGGCCCTCATCGTCGCCGACATGTACCGCGTCTCCCAGGGCCGCACCGCCGGAATCGGCATCGGACTCGCGACCGCCATCAAACTGACCCCCGCCATCTTCATCGTCCTCCTCCTCGTAACGAGACGAACCAAAGACGCATTCACGGCCGCCGCGACATTCGCCGTCTGCACCCTCCTCTCCTACGCCATCGCACCGGACGCGTCCCGCCTCTACTGGCTGCACACGTTCTACGACACGTCCCGCGTCGGCGTCCCGTACATCAGCAACCAGTCCCCGTTCGGCATGCTCCACCGCGTCCTGCGAGACACCGCCGAAGTAGGCGACTGGTACAACGCCATCCCGCTCACCATCGGCATTCTCGGCCTGACAATCGCGGCCCTATGGGCGAGACGAAACGACTGGCTGACCGCCACAGCCGTGACGGGCGTGACCGGCCTCCTGGTCTCTCCCATTTCCTGGGCGCACCACTGGGTATGGATCGTCCCCGCCCTGGCGGTACTGATCCGCAACAAACACCGAGTCATCGCCGCCTGCGGTTACGTCCTCTTCGTCCTGGCCCCCATGTGGTGGACGCCCCACAACGGCCACCCACTCCAATACGGCTTTCACCCGCTCATCACACCCGTCGCCAACTGCTACCTGATAGCAGGCGTGTTCTTCCTGACGTACGCGGCCGTCCAACTCCGCCGCAAGCCCACTGACCCCTTCACCTGCCCGGCCCTGCCCGCCCGACAGCGCGTCGGCGTGACGCAATCGTGACCTTTTCGGGGACGATACACACTGGAGGGCCTCGGAGTGTGTATCGTGAGGCGCATGGCGAGAATCAACATCACGCTTCCGGACGAGCTCGCCGCCACGTTGCAGGGGCTTGCCGAGGAGAAGAAGATCGCCTCGGTGTCCGGTTTCCTCGCCGACGGGGCGCGGCTCAAGCTGGCGTTCCTGCGCGACGCCTCCACGATCGACGACCTGTTCGGCCCGCCGACGCCGGACGAGCAGGCCATGGTCGACCGGCTCGTCGAGGGCGGCACGCCGAACCGCCGGGACGTCGCGTGATCACCGGTCACGTCTTCGACGCGACCGCACTCCTGGACCTCGCCACCGGCAAGACGATCTACGTCCGCGCCCGGCTGCGCGCCTCGATCGCCCAGCACGCCACGATCGTCATCCCCGCCACCGCGCTCGCCCGCGCCTGGCAGCTCGTCCCCGACCACGGGCGCGCCCTCCTGGAGCGCCTGCCGCGCATGCAGGTCGTGCACGTGGACGACCTGGACGACGTGATCGCCCAGCAGACCGGGCTGCTCGTCACCGCGAACCCGGCCCTCGGCATGGACGCGGCGCAGGCCGCCTGGTCGGCGCGCTGGCGGCGGTGGCCGCTGATCACCGCGGAACCGGGCGTCTACGAGGACGTGCCCGGCGTCCGCGTCGAGCAGATCCCCTGACTCAGGGGCCCCTGACTGCAAGGGCCCTGGCTCAGGACTCGTTGATCTCTTCGGGGCGCTGGCCCGTGACCAGGTAGACGACGTTCTCCGCCACGTGGACGGCGTGGTCGGCGAAGCGTTCGAAGTAGCGGCCGGCGAGGGAGATGTCGACGGCCGGTTCGACGCCGTGCTTCCACTTGGGGGAGAGCATGACGTCGAAGAGCTTGCGGTGCAGCCGGTCGACCTGGTCGTCGTCGACGTCGAGTTCGAGGCCCATCTCGACGTCCTGGGACGCGATCACGCTGCCCGTCTTGGCGATCATGCGCTCGGCGATCTGCCCCATCTCCAGGACGATGGCCTGCAGCTCCGGCGGGACGGCCGACTCGGGGTGGCGGCGGCGCGCGGTCTTGGCGATGTGCACGGCGAGGTCGCCCATGCGTTCGAGGTCGCCGCTCATCCGCAGCGCGGTGATCAGGGTGCGCAGATCGCCCGCGACGGGCTGCTGGCGGGCCATCAGATCGAACACGGTCTCCTCGATCTCCGTGTCGATCTTGTTGACCTGCTCGTCGCCGCTGATGACCTCCTCGGACAGCCGGAGGTCGGCGTCCAGGAGTGCCGTGACGGCGCGGGCCATCGCGGAGCGGACGAGGCGGGTCATCTCCACCAGCCTGTCGGAGAGGGAGTCGAGCTCCTCGTGGTAGGCGTCGCGCAATTCGGGGTTCCTTCTGTGCCGGGGCACCGGATGTGGACGGCAGCTAATGCCAAAGCGGTGCATTCTGGGGCGAAATGGGTGGTGTTCTGGGGGTCCGGGCGGACTCGCCCACGCCACAGCATGCCGTTCACCCGTGAACGTGTCCGGGAAACGAGGTGAACTTTCGGGGAACGAGAACGCCATGACCAGGGCCTCCGGGTGGACTGGGGCCGGACGCCGCTTACGATCCGTGGTGTGGAGGTCGAGATTGTCGCGAGCCTGACCGGGCTTGCCGGGCTCGCGATCGGACTCGCGACTGGATTGGCGGTGCGGGTGAGCGAGCGTGCCCAGCAGGCTGCGGTTCCGGCGGCGCCGGTGGGCGGTCTGCCGCCCGGCGTCGCGTCCGTGCTCAGCGTCCTGCGGTCGTCGGCGGTCGTCGTGGACGCCGAGGACCGTGTGCTGCGCGCCAGTTCCGCCGCGCGCGCGTTCGGGATCGTCAGCGGCGACCGGCTCGTCGTGGACGAGGTGCTCGCCATGGCCAGGCTCGTCCGGCGGGACGGGGAGATCCGCGAGACCGAGATACAGGTCGGGCCGACCAGCGTGCGGAGCCGGGCGGACGGCCGCTGGTTCGCGGTCCGGGTCGCGCCGCTCGGGTCGCACGGGCTCGTGCTCGTCCTCGCCGAGGACCTCACCGACATGCACCGCACCGAGGCGATCCGCCGCGACTTCGTCGCGAACGTCAGCCACGAGCTGAAGACGCCCGTCGGCGCGCTGTCGCTGCTGGCCGAGACGGTCGAGGTGGCCGCCGACGACCCCGACGCCGTCCGCCGGTTCGCCGGACGGATGCAGTACGAGTCGGTCCGGCTGACCAACCTCGTCCAAGACCTGATGACGCTGTCGCGCGTGCAGGGCGACGAGCCGCTGCCCGCGCTGCGTCCCGTCCAGCTCGACGAGGTCACCGCCGAGGCGCTGGAGCGTTGCCAGACCAAGGCGTCCGGCAGGGACATCGAGCTGACCTCCGGCGGCGAGGGCGGCCTCCAGGTGCGGGGCGACCAGGAACTGCTCGTCACCGCGCTGCGCAACCTGGTCGACAACGCCGTCGCCTACAGCCCCGAGAACACCCGGGTCGTCGTGGCCACCAAGCGGTGCGACGACGGGCACGTCGAGGTCAACGTGACCGACCAGGGCATCGGCATACCGGACGGTGAGGTGGAGCGGATCTTCGAGCGTTTCTACCGGGTCGACCCGGCACGGTCCCGCCAGACCGGCGGCACCGGGCTCGGACTCGCGATCGTCAAGCACGTCACCAGCAAGCACGGCGGCGACGTGATCGTGTGGAGCAAGGAGGGGCACGGGTCGACGTTCACGCTCCGGCTGCCGCTGCTCGACACGCCGTCTCGCACCGCCGGCGCGCACCTGGCCAAGCTGGCCACCGAGAACGCGGACGCCAAGGCCAACGTGAAGGCGAACGCCAACGTGAAGGCGAACGCCGACGCGGCCGACGCCGGACAAGAAGAGACAGGCGCGGACGCGAGAAAAGACGCGGACGCGGGGAAGAACACTAAGTACACCGCCCGGGAGGCAACACCGTGACCCGCGTGCTCGTCGTGGAAGACGAGGAGTCGTTCAGCGACGCACTGTCGTACAACCTGCGCAAGGAGGGCTTCGAGGTGGCCGTCGCCGCCACGGGCCCCGACGCGCTGGACATTTTCGAGCGCAACGGTGCCGACCTCGTGCTCCTCGACCTGATGCTCCCCGGACTGCCCGGCACCGAGGTGTGCCGGGAGTTGCGCGCCAAGTCGAGCGTCCCCGTCATCATGCTGACCGCCAAGGACAGCGAGGTCGACAAGGTCGTGGGGCTGGAGCTCGGCGCCGACGACTACGTCACCAAGCCGTTCTCCACCCGCGAGCTGATCGCCCGGATGCGGGCCGTCCTGCGCCGCCAGGGCGAGGTCGAGGAGTTGGCCCCCGCCACCCTTGAGGCGGGACCCGTCCGGATGGACGTGGAACGGCACGTCGTCAGCGTCGGCGGCGAGGCCGTTCAGCTTCCGCTCAAGGAGTTCGAACTGCTGGAGGTCCTGCTCCGCAACGCGGGCCGCGTCCTGACCCGGATGCAGCTGATCGACCGTGTGTGGGGCGCCGACTACGTCGGGGACACCAAGACGCTGGACGTCCACATCAAGCGTCTCCGCGCCAAGATCGAAGAGGTGCCGTCCTCGCCGCGGTACATCGTCACCGTCCGCGGCCTTGGCTACAAATTCGAGCCCTGATCACGCGATCACGTAAATGGGGAACGGTCCGTCCCAGCAGGGACGGACCGTTTTCCCATGCGCGGATTCAGGCTCAGTGGCCGGAGGCTCCCGGAGTCTCGCCTCCGGCGGCGGGCGACTGGGACGCGTCCGGCTGCTCAGGCGAACCGGTCCGCGGCGGCGTCGCGCTCCCGGACGGCTGAGGCGCGCCCCCAGGGTTCGGTGAGGCGGGCGCCGGGGTCACCGGAGCGGAGGCCAGCGGATAGCCGCTGTACTCGCCCTGCTGCGGCACGATCGGCACCTGGAAGTCGACGGCACCGGCGTTCTCGAACTCCAGCCGTACGGGCACCTGGGTGCCGGCGAGCACTTCCTGGGTCAGGCCCGTCAGCACCACGAGCGCCTGCTCGCCGGTCGGAGTGGTCGGGGCGGTGCTCTCCTGCGCGCCGCCGCCCGCGTTGCCCGGCGTAGGGCTCGTGGACGCCTCGGGTGTCGCGCCCGTGCCGCTGGGCGCGGCTGCCGGGTTGTCCTGGGGCTCCTGCGCGGACGGTGTCGCCCCCGGCTTCTTGGTCTTCTTCTCGCCGCCCTCGGGAGCCGTGGGCGTGGTCGTGGCGGGGGCCGGGGCCTTCTTGGCGGCCGGCTTGCCGAGCAGCCTGACCGGGGTGCCCGTCCCGTCCGGCGCGGCGGCCGGAAGGGGCAGGCCGCGGCCGTCGTCGACCTTGGCGTCCTTGAAGAGCGTGGAGCTGACGGAGACCAGCCGGTCCTGACCGCCCTTCACCTGGTTGATCACCACGCCGTAGAGCGCGAGCGAGGACCCCGCGGAGATCGGCTCGCCGGGCTTCGGGCCCAGCAGGAACACGTTGCGCAGGACGACCTGCGCGTTCTCGGGCTTGTCCGTCGGGACCGAGATGTTGACGCCGTCGGTCAGCTGCGTGGGGGCGGCGGACTGGGGGTCCTCGCCGGCGCCGCAGCCGGAGATCACCGGCGCGATGGCGACGGCGCCCGCGACGGCGAGCGCGACCATTCGACGGCTGTTACGGATCACGGCGTCGGTCTCCTCGCGAAGTGGCATGAAAGTTGAAGGAATGGCGTCCCAGACGCCATGGGAAGCGTAGCGACACCTGACGGGAACCCTCGCCTCGGGGTACCTCGCTCAGCCGGTCGTCAGCGCCTTGATCTTCCCGGTGAGCTCCGGCCCGGACCTCGGCGCCCGGACGACCTCGTTGACCACGCCGTCCAGCTGCACGAACACGGCGGTGATGCCGGTGGCGGCCGGCCCCGGAGTGCCGGGCGGCGGTGCGTAGGCCGCCGCGAGCAGGCCCTGACGGTCCTCGATCAGCTGCGGCGTCCCGTTGTGGGCGGTGCCCGCGCACGCCTTCAGGTCCTTCAGCGACGTCCCCTCCCTGCCGCCGCTCGGACGGGGGTCGGCGACGAGATAGAAGCGCAGCTCGTGCTCGTGCGTCCTGCCCGCGAGCTCCGCCACCACGGCCTCGCATTCGTAGGCGGGCGGGACGATGCCGATGACCCCGGGGTACAGATCGCGGATCCGCATGGACATGCGCCGGCCGTCCACCTTGTCGA
>JBOHBY010000861.1:0-1593 GCA_050698635.1 Spirillospora sp. | reverse complement strand
GCGGCGTGCTGCGCCCCGGCCTCGGCGACCGTGTCGGCGTAGCGCTCCCGGTCGCTGCCGACGCCGAGCGCGCGGATCAGCGCCGGGAACGTCAGGCCCTGCACCAGCAGCGTCCCGAGGACGGTCGTGAACGTGAAGAACAGGATCAGGTCGCGGCCGGGGAACGGGTCGTCCGCCGAGGTGGTGAACGGGACCGCGAACGCGGCGGCCAGCGACACCACGCCGCGCATGCCCGCCCACGACGCGACCGTCCGGCCGCGCCAGCCGGGGTCCTCGCGCTCGCGCTGCCGCCTCGACAGCAGCCGCGGGACGTACGGGGCCGGGAACACCCACACGAACCGCGCGACGACCGTCACCGCGAGAATCGCCAGCGCCCACCAGGCCAGCTCGGGTCCGCTGCGCCCCGACAGCCCGTCGATCACCGGCGGCAGCTGGAGCCCGATCAGCAGGAACACCACCGTCTCCAGGACGAAGACCATGACCTTCCAGAACGAGTGCCCGATCAGCCGTGTCACGGCGGCCGTCTCCGTGGCCCGGTGCCCCAGGTAGAGCCCGCTGACCACCACCGCGATCACGCCGGACGCGTGCACGCTCTCGGCGATCAGGTACGCGGCGAACGGTGTCACGACCGCGATGCCGTTCTCCACCAGCGGATCGTTCAGCCGGGTCCGCAGCCAGTGCAGCGGCGGCGCGAGCAGCAGCCCGACCGCGGCGCCGACGGCGGCGGCGAACAGGAACCGCCAGATGCCGTCCACGAGCGTGAACCCGGCGCCGGTCGCCGCGACGACCGCGACCCGGAACGCCGTCAGCGCCGTCGCGTCGTTGAACAGGCTCTCGCCGACCAGGATCGTCACCGTCCGGCGCGGCAGCCCGAGGCGCTGCGCGACGCTCACCGCCGCGACCGCGTCCGGCGGCGCCACGATCGCGCCGAGCACGAACGCCGCCGGCAGCGGCAGGTCGGGGACCAGCAGGTACGCCGCGTACCCGACGGTGAACGTGGTGAACAGCACCAGCCCGACCGACAGCAGCCCGATCGACCAGGCGTTCTCGCGCAGCCCCGCGTAGGAGCTCTGCCAGGCCGCGGCGAACAGCAGCGGCGGCAGGAACACATACAGCGCGATCTCCGGGTCCAGCTCGAACTCCGGTACCCCCGGCAGGAACGAGACGGCCAGCCCCGCGATCACCAGGACCAGCGGCGCCGAGAGCCCGGCGCGCCGCGCACCCGCGGCCACCGCCAGGGCGGTGACCGGTACGGCCAGCAACCAGAGTGCGTGCGTCGTCTCCACGTGCCAGATGATGACACGCGCTGACAGTGTTTCCTGCTAGTGGGCGTCCCTGGCGGCGTCCTTGGCGAAGCTGAGGAAGTCGCGGGCGGCGGGCGGGAGCCTGCGGTGCACGTGCACGATCCCCGTCATCCGGGTGATCGGCGGCATGAACGACCGGACGGTCACGCCCTCGGTGTCGTCGAGCTGGTTGCGGTACCACAGCAGCGAGCCCATCCCCGCGCGGACCCAGCCGATCCAGGCGCCGCGCTCGTCGGACTCCACCGCCGCGACCGGGGTGGCGCCGACCCGCCGCAGGACGGTGTCGATC
>JBOHBY010000860.1:0-1677 GCA_050698635.1 Spirillospora sp. | reverse complement strand
CCCGTCGGCCGCGGCCCCGCCGCTGCCCGCCACTCGCGACCCGGGCCCCGCGGGCGAGCTGGACGTCCAGATCACCAGGCCGCGCCACGACCTCGCCGTCGTCGCGGTGACCGGCGAGATCGACCTGCGCACCGCCGACACGCTCCGCGCCCGGCTCGTCGAGGCGCGCGGCGAGGGCCCGCGCCGGCTGGTGGTCGACTTCTCCGGTGTCCCGTTCTGCGACGCCGCCGGGCTCGGCGCGCTGGTCGCCGCGCACAACCGGATCGCGGTGTCCGGCGGTGAGATCGCGCTCGCCCGGGTCCGTCCCGCCCAGCGGCGGCTGCTGCGCGTCACCGGGCTGGACCGCCTGTTCACGATCCACCCCGACGTCGCCGCCGCGCTCGCCGAACACGACTCGTCGGCCCCGTCCGCCTGAGGCCGGGCCGCGGTCCCCGGCCGCACGGCGCATGACCCCTGGTGGGAGTGCGTACCAGAGCCGCCGCAACCGCGCCCGGAGGCCACACATGCCTTGCCGCGGGGCGCTTTGCGGGTCCCGCTGGGCGCCCGACTGCGGCTAGAGTCTCTTCTCGACAGGCCGCGTACTCTTCGGTGTTCTGGAGGCCGCTGTGGGCGGAGAGGAACCCCCCCGCGTGGCCGCGCGCATGCCCGCGGAAAGGGTCGCGGACGGGTCCGGCCAGGTCACCACGCAGCAGGCCACCGTGCCCGGCCTGCCCGGCCTCACCGGAATGTCGCCCGACGACCTGCCCGACGGGCTGATCGTCGCCGGCCGCGACGCCCGCGTCGTGGTGTTCAACTCCGCCGCCGCGCGGATGACCGGGGTCGCCGCCGCGTCCGCCGTGGGCCGCGACTTCCGCGACGTCCTGCCGCTGCACGACGCCGAGGGCCGTGACTGGTGGAAGTGCCTGGCCCCCTACGACGGTCTGTCCACCCGCACCCGCCACCCCGAGCGCGTGCTGTTCCTGCCCGGCGGCGCCGAGGTGCTGGTCACCGCCGCGTACCGGCGCGACGGCGACGGCCGGGTGGAACGGTTCACGGTGTCCCTGCGCGACGCCCTGCAGCGCGCCCGCCGCGAACGCGACCGCGCCGACCTCGTCTCCACCGTCGCCCACGAGCTGCGCTCCCCGCTGACCAGCGTCAAGGGGTTCACCGCGACGCTGCTGGCCAAGTGGCACCGCTTCAACGACGACCAGAAGCGCGTGATGCTGGAGACCGTCAACGCCGACGCCGACCGCGTCACCCGGCTGATCACCGAGCTCCTGGACGTGTCCCGCATCGAGGCCGGCCGGCTGGAGATGCACCGCCAGGTCGTCGACCTGCCCGAGGAGGTCCGCAAGGTCATCGCGGGCCGGGTCGCGGCCGGCGAGCCGGAGGACCGGTTCAGGTTCGAGTCGCGCGGCGTGCTGCCCGAGATGTGGCTCGACCCCGACAAGATGGATCAGATCCTCGGTAACCTGGTCGAAAACGCGGTGCGCCACGGGGCGGGGACTGTCACCATCGTGGTGGAACCGGACGCGCACAAGGAGGGAGCGGCCGTGTCGGTGCGCGACGAGGGCGAGGGCATACCGCCCGAGGCCGTCCAGCGCGTCTTCCGGCAGTTCTGGCGCGGTCCGGGCGGGAACCGCCGCGGCGGCACCGGTCTCGGGCTCTACATCGTGAAGGGGCTCGTCGAGGCGCACG
>JBOHBY010000859.1:0-3858 GCA_050698635.1 Spirillospora sp. | reverse complement strand
GCCCGTGCCGGAGGAGCGGGCTCCGCCACGGGCCGCGAGTCAGGGACCGGTCGGGTCAGGGACCGGTCGGGTCAGAGAACCGTCGGGTTGGGGAACCGTCGGGTTGGGGAACCGTCAGGCGCAGGCGGGCTCGCCGGACTGCGCCGGGACGTTCACGCCGCTCCAGGCCGCCTTCACCGCGGTGCACTCGGCTCCGGAACCGGGGAACAGCTCCACCGCCGCCTTGACGGTCTCCAGCCGCGCACGCGCGTGGCTCCAGGCCGACACCTTGCGGTTCAGGCCCTCCATGAAGACCTTGCCGGCCTTCTGGACGCCGATGCCGGTGACGGTCGAGTTGTTGCACGTCGTGGTGCTCGGCGTCCCGCCCGTGCCGACGGCCAGCAGGACGAACCAGTGGTTCTGCGGGCCCGCGCCCGCGTGCACCTCGGTGCGCGGGATCGAGGACGAGTAGCAGTTCGGGTGGTTCAGCGCCTGCGGGTTGTACATGTTGCGGATCGGGCCCCTGCCGACGAGGTCGACCTCCTCGCCGACCAGGTAGTCCGGCGGGTCGAGGTTGGCGGGCTCGTTGGCGTAGAACTCGGTCAGCGTGCCGAAGATGTCGCCGGCCGACTCGTTCATCCCGCCCTTCTCGTTGCCGTTGCCGCCGCCGGAGCCGCCGGGCGTGGTCTGGAAGATCGCGTGGCCGTTCTCGTGGCCGACGACGTCGGTCGAGGTCGCCTGCTTGCTGCCGGACGAGTTACGGCCGAAGTTGGTGTAGCTGCCGTTCCAGAACGCGTTGGCCTGGTTCAGCCCGACGCGCATCGGGAAGCCGCCGCCGCTCCCGTTGACGCCGTTGCGGCCGAGCCACTCCTTCAGCATGTCCCATTCCTTCTGGACCGCGTACATGGCGTCGACGCAGGCGGTCTCCAGGTCGGTGCCGCTGCCGTTGCCCCAGGCGGCGTCGCCGGTGAAGGTGCCGCCGTTCTGGCCGCCGCAGCGGACACCGGAGCGCAGCGGGTCGGTCATCGACGTGGCCGCGGTGCTGATGTCGACGGTGCCGTGGTAGTAGCTGCGGTCGTCGGCGGCGTCGCGGACCTCGTCCCAGGTCTTGACGACCTTGCCGGTGGTGGCGTCGACGTACACGTGCAGCTTCGTCGGGGTGTTCTTCTGGACGCCGCTGACGACGGTCTCGTACACGAGGCGTCCCGAGCCCTCGGCCAGCACCGTCAGGCGCGGCGCGGAGGCGCTCTCGACCTTGGACACGCGGGCGCGGGAGGTCTTCGCGGCCTTGGCCGCCGGGACCTTCGCGGTCGTGGCGACGTTGAGCGTCGAGGTCTGGCCGAGGGACGTGCTGGTCACCTGGCCGCCGGCGGTGGTGGTGACGACGAAGTCGCCGCCCTCGACGGGCAGGCCCGCGTACGTCCGCTCGTAGGTGACGTGCTGGAGGCCGTGCAGGCCGGTGAAGGCGCCGGTGCGGATGATCTTCTCCGCGGGGGCCTTCTTGAACGTCGCGGGCTGTGCCGCCACCATCTGGTCGGCGGAGGCCGCGGCGAGCGTGCGGGGGTCGGGCTTGGCGGGGGCGGTGCGGGTGGTCGCACCTGTGGCGGGGGCGGACAACGCCACGGCGAGGCCGACGGACAGCGCCGCCGCCCCGATCGCGGTCTGGTGTCTCACGGGGGTGCTCCTTCCACGTGCCGGGCATGGCGCGGCACGCGGAGCTCCGTCCTGGGAGCGCGCTCCGCGGGGACCGCAACCCGTCCGGCGGGGGGTTGGGATGGTGGCTCATCCGGATGTGCCCATCCGGATGAGCTGTCCCGAAGTGCACTCCTAGTCGAGAAAAAGGTCAACAAATCCATTTGGTACTGGATTTTCAATGTTCGGAGCGTTGTTAAGTGAATGCTCGAAATCCGCGTCCTGAGCAGCGCCGACGGTCCGGGGCGGGCGGTGCTCAGGGGGCGATGGCGCGGCAGAGCCAGGCGAGGGCGAGCGGGTAGCGGTAGTCGATCCCGCCGTGCGCCGCGTCGAACAGCTCGAAGTGGATCACGTCCTCGCGGACGCCGGCGTCCAGGAGCGCCTGCCGGAACGCCTGCCCGCCGACGTCGAGGTACCACTCGTCGCGCGTCCCGCCGTCGATCCAGATCGCCCGCTGTGAGCGCATCGCCTCGGCGTGCCGCGGCACCATCCGGACCGGGTCCCACGCCAGCCAGCGCTCCCAGACGTCCTGCCTGATCACGCCGGTGACCGGGTCGAACGGGAGCTCGGGCGTGCCGTCGTCGCGCGCCGAGTAGCACTGCGCCATGGCGAGCAGGTCGATCAGGTCCATGTCCTCGGGCTTGGTGAACGAGGCGCGGCTCTGGAAGTCGTCCCACCAGCGCCAGATGTCGCCGCCGTACTTGCGCAGATGCCGGACGGACCTGGGGAACTCGGGCAGGTAGACGTACTCGAACAGCGCGTCGCCCGCGTGCGTCGCGAGCGCGCCGAACAGGTCGGGACGCAGCATCGGGGTGACCATCGAGCCGTAGCCGCCGCTGGACTTGCCGCTGATCGCGCGGTGTTCGGGGGCGTTGAGCGTCCGGTAGTGGGCGTCCACCCACGGGACGATCTCGTCGCAGATGTAGGAGTGGTAGCGGCCCGTGCCGGGCGAGTCGAGGAACTGGCTGCCGCCGTGGGACGTCCAGGCGTCCACGAACACCAGGATCGCGGGCGGTGCCTCACCGGACGCGAACACCGCGTCCGCCGTCTCCGGGAACGGCTGCCGGTACGGCATCCGGTTGCGCCACATCTCGATGTGCCCGCTGAACCCCTGGATCACGTACACGCTGGGGTAGCGGCGTTCCGGATCGTCGTCGTAGCCCGGCGGGACGTACACCAGGACGGGCCGTTCGTGCGGGTCGCCCAGCGGGTTGCCGCGCAGCAGCTCGCTGGTGATGACGTGCTCGTCCAGGCGTCCTGCCAGCTCAACGGACCACGGCAGCATGTGCGCTCCACTCCCTCGTCGCGACGTTGATCGTTTTGACGGTATCCCGGCGGGGTGACAGCCGCGAAATGTCCGGGGCGGATGTCACACTGCGACGGGCTGCCTAGTCCATTCAGTGAAGGGAAGGGAGACCGATATGACCAATGACGCCGCCATACTGCGTGACCTGCATCGTCCCGGTGATCCGTTGCTGCTGCCGAACGTCTGGGATGCGGCGAGCGCCCAGGCCGTCCAGGAGGTGGGGTTTCCCGCGCTCGCCACGGCCAGCGCCGCCGTCTCGGCGATGCTCGGCTATCCCGACCACGAGGGCGCGCCCGTGGAGGAGATGTTCGCCGCCGCCGGACGCGTGATCCGCGCCGCGACCGTCCCCGTCACCGTGGACGCCGAGGCGGGGTACGGGCTGGAGCCCGGCGAGCTCGTCGATCGGCTCCTCGCCATCGGCGCCGCGGGCTGCAACCTGGAGGACACCTACGCCGGGAAGCTCGCCGAGCCTGAGACCCAGGCCGCGTACCTCGCCGCCGTCCGGGCCGCCGCCGGTGACGCGCTGGTGATCAACGCACGGGTCGACACGTTCGTCGCCAAGGCGCCCGACCCGATCGACGCCGCGATCCTCCGGGGCCGCCAGTACTTCGAGGCCGGGGCCGACTGCGTCTACCCGATCGCGGCGCCGTTGGACGCCGTCCCCGCCCTGGTCAAGGGCCTGCCGGGGCCGATCAACGCCAACAACATGCCCGGCTCGTCCCTCGCCGACCTGGTCGCCGCCGGGGTCGCCCGCGTCTCGTACGGCCCGATGCCCTACCTCCGGGCCCTGGACGCGCTGAAGCAGTTCGCGGCCCGCGTCAAGGCGGGCGAGACCCCTCACGCCTGATCCGAACGCGCGAGCGCGCGGCCCGGGCGGTGCG
>JBOHBY010000858.1:0-3691 GCA_050698635.1 Spirillospora sp. | reverse complement strand
ACTCCGCGCAGAACCCCGCGCCCGGCGCGCCGGCCGCGGGGCCGCGGCACAGCCCCAAGGTCATCATCGCGCTGCGCAACTTCGCCGTCTCGATCTCGATCTTCAACATCCTCGGCTACACGATCCTGGGGTTCGAGCAGCCGTGGATCTGGCCGTTCATCGCGATGGGCACCGCCTACGCCTTCGAGATGGCGCTGGAGTTCATCTCGTCCCTGGTCGAGAAGCGCAGGGCGCGGTTCGTCGGCAACGGGCCGCGCGGCGTCATCGAGTTCCTCTACCCGTCGCACATCACCGCGCTCGCGGTGAACATGCTGATCTACGTCAACGACAAGGTCTGGGTCATGATGTTCGGCGTCCTCGTGGCCGTCGGCGCGAAATGGGTGCTCCGTGCTCCGGTCAAGGGCCGGATGCGGCACTACATGAACCCGTCCAACTTCGGCATCACCATCATCCTGCTCGTGTTCCCCTGGGCGAGCATCGCGCCGCCCTACCACTTCACCGAGCGGTTCGAGAACCCGGTCGACTGGCTCGTCCCGGTGATCATCCTCAGCGCGGGCACGATGCTGAACGCCAAGCTCACCGGCCGGATGTGGCTGATCATGGGCTGGCTCAGCTTCTTCGTGATCCAGGCCGTCGTCCGCGGGATCTTCCTGGACGTCTCCACCGCCGGCGCGCTGATCATGATGACCGGCGTCGCGTTCGTGCTCTACACCAACTACATGGTCACCGACCCGGGGACCAGCCCATCCGCGCCGGCCTCGCAGTTCGCGTTCGGCGCCGGGATCGCCGTCGTCTACGGCCTGCTGACCGGCATGAGCATCCCGTACGGGCTGTTCTTCGCGACCGCCGGCGTCTGCGCCGTCCGGGGCGGCTACCTGTGGTCGCTGCACTTCTCCAACCTCGCCCGCGACCAGCGCGAGGCGGCCGAGCGTGCCGCCAAGGCGGCCGCGGAGGCCGAGGCAGGCAAGGACGCCGAGTCCGCGGCGGGCAGGGAGACCGAGTCCGCCAACGGCTCCATCGACGGGAAGAAGGTCGTGAACGCATGACCAAGCTGGCGATCGTGGGGATGGCGTGCCGCTATCCGGACGCCGCGTCCCCCAGAGAACTGTGGGAGAACGCCCTCGCCGGTCGCCGGGCCTTCCGGCGCCTGCCCGACGAGCGGATGAACCTGGCCGACTACTGGGACCCGGACCCGGCGGCGCCGGACCGGTTCTACGCCGACAAGGCCGCCGTCATCGAGGGCTACGAGTTCGACCGGATGGCGCACCGCGTCGCCGGGAGCACCTACCGGGCCACCGACCTCACCCACTGGCTGGCGCTCGACGTGGCGGGCGACGCGCTCGCCGACGCCGGGTTCCCCAGCGGGGAGGGCCTGCCGAGGGAACGGGTCGGCGTCATCGTCGGCAACACGCTGACGGGCGAGTTCACCCGGGCGAACGTCATGCGGCTGCGCTGGCCGTACGTCCGCCGGGTCGTGTCGGCGGCGCTGCGCGGACGGGACGAGGCGTGGAACGACGACGACCGCCTGTCGGAGTTCCTCGACGACCTGGAGGAGGCCTACAAGCAGCCGTTCCCGGGCATCGACGAGGACTCCCTGGCGGGCGGCCTGTCCAACACCATCGCGGGACGCATCTGCAACTACTACGACCTCAAGGGCGGCGGGTACACCGTCGACGGCGCCTGCTCGTCGTCGCTGCTGTCGGTGGTGACGGCGTGCAAGTCGCTGCTGGAGGGCGACATCGAGGTCGCCATCGCGGGCGGGGTGGACCTGTCCATCGACCCGTTCGAGATCATCGGCTTCGCCAAGACCGGCGCGCTGGCCAAGACGGAGATGCGGCTCTACGACCGGCACTCCAACGGCTTCTGGCCGGGCGAGGGCTCCGGGATGATCGTGCTGATGCGGGAGGAGGACGCCCGCGCCCAGGGCCGCCGGATCTACGCGACCATCCCCGGGTGGGGCATCTCGTCCGACGGCCAGGGCGGCATCACCCGTCCGGAGATCGCCGGCTACCGGCTCGCGCTGCGCCGCGCGTACGAGCGGTCCGGGTTCGGCATCGACACGGTGCACATGTTCGAGGGGCACGGCACCGGGACCGAGGTCGGTGACAAGACCGAGCTCACGGCGCTGTCGCAGGAGCGCGCGGCGGCCGGCGGGGACGCCGCGCCCGCCGCGGTCAGCTCGATCAAGGGCATGATCGGGCACACCAAGGCCGCGGCCGGGGTGGCGGGCCTGATCAAGGCCGTGATGGCGGTGCACGACCAGGTGCTGCCGCCGACCACCGGCATGGTGGACGCGCATCCGGTGCTGGAGGAGGACGGCGCCGCGGTGCGTCCGCTCCGCAAGGCCGAGGCGTTCCCCGCGGGGGAGGCCGTCCGGGCCGGGGTCACCGCGATGGGCTTCGGCGGCATCAACACCCACGTGGTGGTGGAGGGCGCGGCGCCACGGCGGCGCGTCCCCATGGACACCCGGATCCGGGCGCTGGCCGCCTCGGTCCAGGACGTCGAGCTGCTGATCGTCGACGCGGACTCGCCCGAGCGGCTGCGCGAGCGGCTGGCCGAGCTGGTCGACTTCGTCCCCAAGCTGGCCTACGCCCAGCTCGGTGACCTCGCGGCGACGCTCCAGAAGCAGGCGCGCGACCTGCCCTACCGGGCCGCCGTCGTGGTGTCGTCCCCGGACGACGCCGAGCGCCGGCTCCGGCAGGTGCTGGGCGCGCTCGACGAGGGCGAGACCCGCCTGATCGCCCAGGACGGGCGCGCCTTCCTCGGGCACGCGTCCCGCACCGCCCGGATCGGGCTGCTGTTCCCCGGTCAGGGGTCGGGGAAGGGCACCAGCGGCGGCGCGCTGCGGCGCCGGTTCGCCGAGGTGGAAGAGGTCTACCTCAAGGCGGCGCTGCCGTCGTCCGGCGACATGGTCGCCACGGCGGTCGCGCAGCCGCGCATCGTGACCGGGTCGATGGCGGGGCTGCGCGCCCTGTCGATCCTCGGCCTGGACGGCGAGGTCGCGGTCGGCCACAGCCTCGGCGAACTGTCGGCCCTGCACTGGGCGGGCGCGATGGACGAGGAGACCCTGCTGCGGGTGGCGGGCGTGCGCGGTCAGACGATGACCGAGCACTCCTCGTCGGGCACCATGGCAGGGATCAGCGCCCCGCCCCCGCGGGTGGACGAGCTGATCAGCGGACTCGACGTGGTGATCGCCGGGTACAACGGCCCCGGGCAGACGGTCATCGCCGGTTCGCAGGACGCGATCGAGGCCGCCGGGCGGAAGGCCGCGGAGGCGGGCGTCGGCTTCGGCCGGATCCGGGTGTCGCACGCCTTCCACTCGCCGCTGGTCGCCCCGGCCGCCGGCGCGTTCGGCGACAGGCTGGCCGACGAGCCGTTCGGCTCCGTCGGGCGCCGGATCGTCTCGACCGTCAGCGGCGAGGTGCTGGACCCCGGCACCGACCTGCCCGCGCTGCTGCGCCGCCAGATCACCGACCCGGTGCTGTTCGCGCAGGCGGTGGAGCTGGCGGCCAAGGACGTGGACCTGTTCGTCGAGGTCGGTCCAGGCCGGGTGCTCAGCCAGCTCGCGACCACCATCGCCGACCTGCCCGCGCTGTCGCTCGACACCGACTCCGAGTCGCTGTCGGGGCTGTTCGGGGTCCTCGGCGCGGCGTACGTGCTGGGCGCCCCCGTCCGGCACGAGGCGCTGTTC
>JBOHBY010000857.1:0-1586 GCA_050698635.1 Spirillospora sp. | reverse complement strand
GCGCCGCACTGTCGTTCGCGTCGACGACGGTGACACGCGCGCCGTGCCCGGCGAGCACCCGCGCGGCGGCCCGCCCCGACACGCCCAGCCCAGCGACACAGACCCCGCGCCCGTCCCAGGAAAGGTTGCTCATTCCTTGGGCATCCATTCCAGATAGAACAGCCCGATGCCGATGGCGACGAAGGTCGCTGACATCAGCCAGAAGCGCACGACGATCGTCGTCTCCGCCCAGCCCGACAGCTCGAAGTGGTGCTGGAGCGGGGCCATCTTGAACACGCGCTTCTTGGTCAGCTTGAACCCGCCCACCTGGATGATCACCGACAGGGTGATCATCACGATCAGGCCGCAGAGGATGGCGAGCAGGAACTGGGTGCGGGTGAGGATCGCCAGGCCGACCAGGACGCCGCCGAGGGCCAGCGAACCGGTGTCGCCCATGAAGATCTTCGCGGGCGGCGCGTTCCACCACAGGAAGCCGAACACGCCGCCGAGCACGGCCGCGGCGACGACCGCGAGGTCGAGGGGGTCGCGGACGCTGTAGCAGTTCGGGGCGAGGGCGAAGTCGGTGCAGCTGTTGCGCAGCTGCCAGTTCCCGATGATGACGTAGGCGGCCAGCACCATCCCGGCCGGGCCCGCGGCGAGGCCGTCGAGGCCGTCGGTCAGGTTGACGCCGTTGGACATGGCGGCGATCAGCATCAGCGCCCACACCACGAACAGGTACGGGCCGATCGAGGGGCCGAAGTCGCGCAGGAAGGACAGGTGGGGGGCGGCGGGGGTGATGTCGTAGCCGTTGGGGAAGTTGAGCGACCCGACGGCGAACACGACACCGGTCAGCACGATCCCGATCATCTTGGCGCCGCTGCGCAGGCCGAGGCTGCGCTGCTTGAACACCTTGATGTAGTCGTCCACGAAACCGACGGCGCCGAGGCCGGTCATCAGGAACAGCACCAGGATGCCGGAGATCGTCGGTTCGTTCCCGGTGAACAGGTGCGCCGCGGCGTAGCCGACGAGCGAGCCGACGATGAAGACCGTCCCGCCCATCTGGGGGGTGCCGCGCTTGCTGGCGTGCGCCTCGGGGCCGTCGTCGCGGATCATCTGGCCGTAGCCGAGCCGGTTCATGATCCGGATCCACACGGGGGTGCCGACCATCACGAAGATCAGCGCGACCCCGGCCGCGATGATGATGTTGGTCATCGGGTGCCCTCCGCGAGGATCGCCGCGGCGACCCGTTCGAGCCCGGCGACGCGGGAGGCCTTCACCAGCACGACGTCCCGCGGCGCGAGCCGCCCGCTGAGCGCGGCCACCGCCGCGCCGACGTCATCCACCTGCACGCACTCTCCCGTCCATGACCCCACCCGGAATGCCCCGTCCGCCATCCCCGCCGCGTTCGCGCCGACGACGACGAGGCCGGCGACCCCGCTCCGCGCGGCGTGCTCCCCGATCTTGGCATGTTCCGCGGCGGACGATGCGCCGAGTTCGGCCATTTCCCCCAGGACGGCGAAGGCGCGGCGGCCGCGGGCCATGTGCGCGAGGACGTCGAGCGCGGCGCGCGTGGAGTCGGGGTTGGCGTTGTAGGCGTCGTTGACGAC
>JBOHBY010000856.1:0-3128 GCA_050698635.1 Spirillospora sp. | reverse complement strand
CTACGCCGCCGAGCTGCGCGCCGCGGCACGTCCTGGAGACGGCGGGCCGGTCCCGTCGTTCGACGTGCTGATGCTCGGCGTGGGCCCGGACGCGCACGTCGCGTCGCTGTTCCCGGGAACACCGGCGTTGCGCGACGAGCGTGCCGTGGTGGCGGTGCGGGACGCGCCGAAGCCGCCGCCGACCCGGATCTCGCTGACGTTCCCGTCGCTGCAAGCGGCGGAGGAGGTCTGGGTGCTGGCGGCGGGCGAGTCGAAGGCGAAGGCCGTCCGCCTCGGCCTGACCGAACCGGAGCCCGCCCGCGCGCCGGTCGCCGGTGCCCGGGGCCGCCGTGGAACACTGTTCCTGCTGGACAGCGCCGCCGCCTCCCTCCTCCCACACCCTTGACCCGGCAATGTGAAAACCGACCATTCTCCTCACAATCGACTGCATCCGGCAAAACCGTGCATACCCTGACGAAGGGACGCGTCGAGCGTGAGGAGCTCTCTGGTGCGCAAGGGTCGGACCTGGACGGCGATCGCGGCGATCACGGGCGCGGCGGCCCTCACGGCGGCGGGCTGCTCGTCCGGTGGCGACGGCGGCGACGGGAGCGGTGACGGCGGCGGCAAGGCCGAGGACACGGTGAAGTTCGCCATCACGCCGACGACCGGCACCCAGCGGGTCGCGCCCGACAAGCCCGTGACCGTCACCGCCGGCAACGGCAAGCTGACGAGCGTGACCCTCACCTACGGCAAGAAGAAGACCAAGGCCGAGGGGAAGCTCGCCGCCGGCGGCACATCGTGGAAGTCGAGCCGGACGCTTCGTCCGTCCACGACGTACACGGTGACCGCGACGGGCACGGGCAAGGGCGGCAAGCAGGCCACGGCGACGTCCACGTTCACGACGCTGACCCCGGCGAAGAAGCTGGAGAGCGGCATGTCGCCGCTGGACGGCGAGAACGTCGGCGTCGGCATGCCGGTGCAGCTGCTGCTGTCCAGGCCGGTGAGCACCAAGGCCGGGAAGGTCGCGGTGGAGAAGGCCCTTGAGGTCCGGATGTCCAAGCCCGTGGAGGGCGCCTGGACGTGGATCAACGACAAGGAGGTCGACTTCCGGCCTCGCGACTACTGGCCGTCCGGGCAGAAGGTGAAGGTCGTCGCGCGCCTCGCCGGTCTGAAGGCGGGCGAGGGCATGTACGGGATGAAGGACCGCAGCGTCTCCTTCACCGTCGGCCCGAGGCACATCACCACCATCGACGCCAAGCAGCACCGCGCGACGGTCACCGACGGCGGCCGGACGGTCCGGACGATGAAGGTCAGCATGGGCAAGCCGGGCCACGAGAGCTACAGCGGCACGATGATCGCCCAGGAGAAGGCGGGCCGCATCGTCATGGACTCCGCGACCACCGGCAACCCGGGCGAGTACCGGATCAAGACGAACTGGAACGTCCGCCTGACCTACAGCGGGACGTTCGTGCACTCGGCGCCGTGGTCGACCGACTCCCAGGGCAACGCCAACGTCAGCCACGGCTGCGTGAACGCGTCCCCGTCGGACGCCAAATGGTTCTACACCTTCACCAACCGCGGCGACATCGTGAAGGTGACCGGAACGACACGCCAGCTCCGGTTCGGCAACGGCCCCACGCCGTGGGCCAAGTCCTGGCAGGACTGGCTGGCGGGCAGCGCGACCGGCAGGCCCGTCACCGGCGCGCCGCTCGACTGACCCGCCCCTGCCCGGCGCCCAGGCCGCTGGCACACTGGTGGCCATGCAGAAGCTCTCGCTGGACGCACAGGTACGGGACCATCTGAAGCGCGCCGCCGACGGCTCCACCGGACGCAGCGCCGCGACCGTCTACGGCGGGCACGAGCACGTCCTGCGGCAGACGCTGATCGCGCTGACGGCGGGCACGACGCTGGCCGAGCACGAGAACCCGGGCGAGGCGACGGTCATGGTCCTGTACGGCCGGGTGCGGATGCTGAGCGGCGAGCACTCCTGGGACGGGATCTCCGGCGACCTGCTCATCGTCCCCGACGCGCGTCACAGCCTGGAGGCCGTCGAGGACGCCGCCGTCCTGCTCACCGTCGCCAAGTCCGGCTGAGGGCGGTTCGGCGAAGGACACCGATACCAAAGTCGACGGGGCGGCGACCTGCGGCCACTGCCGCCGCGCGCGGGGGCGGTTAGCGTGGTCGGCGTGATTCTCCGCAGGTCCGCGCGCGAATGGAGCCGCGACGTCGCCGTGACGGCGGCCGCCCTGATCATCGGCCTGGTGGTGCTGGCGGGCGCGCGGGAGGCCTACCCGGTGCAGCCGAACTGGACCGACGACGTCCGTGAGGCCGTGATGGGCGCGGGCGGCCTGCTGGTCCTGTTCCTCTTCCGGCGCCACTGGCCGGTCTGGGTGGCCCTGTTCCTGACCTGCCTGCAGTTCACCAACTCCCTCTCCTGGGGCGCCACGGCGATGAGCCTGTTCACCGTGGCCGTCCACCGCCGCTGGCAGCCCGCCGTCGCGCTCGCCGTCCTGAACTCGGCGTTCGTCCTGCTGACGTTCAACCTGGTACCGGAGGAGTTCGTCGACGCCCGGGAACGCTGGGAGTCGACGGCGGTGTTCGTCCTCGGCTACGCGGTGCTGGTCGCCGCCGGGATGCTCGTCCGGTCGCGGCGGCAGCTGATCGAGTCGCTGCACGAGCGGGCCCGGTCCGCCGAGTCCGAGCAGCGGCTGCGGATCGAGGAGGCGCGGCTGCTGGAGCGGGAGCGGATCGCCCGCGAGATGCACGACGTGCTCGCGCACCGCATCTCGCTGCTGGCCGTCCACGCGGGCGCGCTGGAGTTCCGCCCGGACACGCCCGCCGAGCAGCGCGAGGCCGCCGGGGTCATCCGGCAGAGCGCCTACGAGGCGATGGAGGACCTGCGCGAGGTGATCGGCGTGCTGCGCGCGCCCGACACACCGGGCGGCGACACGCCCGGCACCGCCGACCCGGACCGGCCGCAGCCGACGCTCGCGGACGTGTCCGGGCTCGTCCAGGAGTCGCGGCGCGCCGGGGGCCGTGTCGAGCTGGACGACAACGTCCCCGACCCGGGGCTGGTCCCGTCCCGTGTCGGGCGGCACGCGTTCCGGATCGTCCAGGAGGGGCTGACCAACGCGCGCAAGCACGCGCCC
>JBOHBY010000855.1:0-3496 GCA_050698635.1 Spirillospora sp. | reverse complement strand
CGCACGTCCCGCGCCGCTGTCGGAACCGGCGACGCCGCCCAGGACGCTGCCGAGACCGCCGTTTGACCGGTGCCCGGCCTGGCACGTAGTTACCTGAACGTAATCCATTGGCGGTGGCTCGGTAGACTCGTCGTCCGGTACGCCTGACCCCGATCCGAGGAGCGCCACTCGTGGCCCTAGTCGTGCAGAAGTACGGTGGCTCCTCCGTCGCCGACGCCGACGGCGTCAAGCGGGTCGCCCAGCGCATCGTCGCGACGAAGAAGGCGGGCAACGACGTCGTCGTCGTGGTGTCCGCGATGGGCGACACGACGGATGATCTCATCGATATGGCCAAGCAGGTCAGCCCGCTGCCGCCGGGCCGCGAGCTGGACATGCTGCTCACCGCCGGCGAGCGGATCTCGATGGCCCTGCTGGCGATGGCCATCGCGAACCTGGGCCATGAGGCCCGCTCGTTCACCGGCTCCCAGGCCGGTGTGATCACCGACGGGTCGCACGGCAAAGCCAAGATCATCGATGTGACGCCGGGCCGGATCCGCACCGCGCTGGACGAGGGCTCGATCTGCATCGTCGCCGGGTTCCAGGGCGTCTCGCAGGGCACCAAGGACATCACCACGCTCGGCCGCGGCGGCTCCGACACCACTGCGGTCGCGCTGGCCGCCGCGCTGGACGGCGACGTCTGCGAGATCTACTCCGACGTGGACGGGGTCTTCACCGCCGACCCGCGCATCGTGCCCGCCGCCCAGAAGATCCCGAAGATCTCCTACGAGGAGATGCTGGAGATGGCGGCGAGCGGTGCGAAGATCCTGCATCTGCGCTGCGTCGAGTACGCGCGCCGCTACAACATCCCGATCCACGTACGGTCCTCGTTCAGCCAGAAGGAGGGCACGTGGGTCGTCGACAGCAGCGAGATCGAAGGACAGGACGACATGGAGCAGGCGATCATCTCCGGCGTCGCGCACGACCGGAGCGAGGCGAAGATCACCGTCGTGGGGGTGCCGGACAAGCCCGGTGAGGCCGCCACGATCTTCACGGTGCTGTCCGAGGCCGAGATCAACATCGACATGATCGTGCAGAACGTGTCGGCGGCGTCCACCGGGCGGACCGACATCTCGTTCACGCTGCCGTCCACCGACGGGCAGAGCGCGCTGACCGCCCTCAACAAGCTGAAGGAGCGGATCGGGTTCGAGTCGCTCCGCTACGACGACCGCATCGGCAAGGTGTCGCTGATCGGCGCGGGGATGCGCTCGCACCCCGGCGTCACCGCCACCCTGTTCGGCGCGATCGCCGAGGCCGGCGTGAACATCGAGATGATCTCCACGTCCGAGATCCGGATCTCCGTCGTCGTCGCGCAGGACGACATCGACACCGCGGTCGCCGCCGCGCACCACGCGTTCGACCTCGACGCCGAACAGGTCGAGGCCGTCGTCTACGGCGGCACCGGCCGCTGACCCCACCCGCACCCACCGTTCGCTCGCCGCGCGCGGGGGCGCACGCGTCCCGGTAGCGGGTGGGTGCTGAGCCCTCGCCGAGGCCTTTGTGCGTTTGTGGGCCTTACGCGTCACATGACGCAATCGAATGGTTCGGACGGTGGCACCATCCCGTCCGGGAACCGGTCGCGGACGACGGTAGTTCAGAGGATGTGAGTGCGACGATGGACTCGGGTTCCGGGCTGCCGACGCTCGCGGTCACCGTGATCCACTGCATGATCGACGTCTCCAGTTCGCGGCCGGTCGTCCGGGATTCGAAGACGCAGCGGTTGTAAGTGGCCACCGTCCCGCCGTCCACGGCGAAGCGCTGTTCGAGGAACGCCAGTGACGACCACGCCTCGCTCATCGCCGCCATGAACCGTTCCATGCCGTCGTGCCCGCGCCACGTCCCGCCGTAGGGGAGCGCTTCGGCCTGGTACATGACGACGTCGGGGGCGAGGTGCGCGGCCATGCCGCCGAAATCGGCCTTGCCCGGCCCACCTGCGGCGAGGTACTCGGCCTCGGCGGCGTAGAACGCGCGAAGTGCGTCGAGTGCGTCGAGTGCGTTGGGTGCGTCGAGTGCGTTGGGTGCGTTGGGTGCGTTGGTCATGGCGGGTGAACACCGTCCGGGACGGACGCGTTGCGGGCAGGCGCTGTTCTCCGCGTGAACGGACGGTGCGGCGGGGCGGGGCCGTAGGGTGGCATGCGTGACCGAGACGAAGGCCGTGAAGTCCGAGCAGACACGGTCCCTGATCGTCGAGACGGCGCTGAAGCTGTTCAGGGACCGCGGATACGAGGCGACGACGATGCGCGCGATCGCCAAGGAGGCGGGCGTCTCGGTCGGCAACGCCTACTACTACTTCGGGTCCAAGGAAGAGCTGATCCAGGCCTACTACGACGAGCTGCAGGACGAGCACGTCGCCGCCTGCCGCGCCGTCCTGGACGCGGAGACGGCGTTCGCGCCGCGGCTGCTCGGCGTGCTGAAGGCCCGGGTCGACACGATGGTCCCCTACCACGCGTTCGCCGGGAAGTTCTTCAAGTTCGCCGCCGAGCCGACCAGCCCGCTCAACCCGTTCAGCGCCGAGTCGGGCCCCGCGCGCGAGTCGGCGGTCGCGATCTACCGCGAGGTCGTGGACGGCTCCGACCTGAAGATCGACAAGGAGTTCCGGGCCGAGCTGCCGGAACTGCTGTGGATCTACTCGATGGGCATCGTCCTGTACTGGGTGCACGACAGTTCACCGGGCTGCCGCAAGACCTACCTCCTCGTGGAGCGGACCGTTCCGCTGGTCAACCGCATGGTGGCGATGTCGCGCATGCCGGGCTTCAAGTCGGTGACGCGCGAGCTGGTCGGCATCATCCGCGAGGTCCGCGCCTGACGGTCGCTGGGCGCCAGCGGTGCGGCGCTGCGGCGGTGCGGCGCTGCGGCGGTCAGCGGAAGGTGATGTCCCAGTGGTCTTTTTCGCGCGCGAACAGGGCGCCGTCCGGTGAACGGTAGAGGCGTGCGCCGTCGCCGCGGACGCCTGCCGACGGGTAGCGCCTGATCGCGCGGTCGACGCAGGCGCCTGTCGCGATGTCGAGCTTGTAGCCGTTCCAGTGGCTGTAGGGGCCGGGGGCGTGGCCGCGTTCGGTGCCGCCGGTGACGGTGATCTCGCAGCCACTCGACTCGGCGAACGCGATCAGGCCCTTGATCGTCCCCCAGCGGACGTTCTCGAACGACGTGCAGGACCTGATCGTCCGGTCGGAGCAGCGTCCGGTCGAACTCCATCTGATGCCGTTTCCGCGTAGCACGTCCTTGACGACCCGGTGGCTCAGGCGCACCGAATCGGGCAGGTTCAGCGTGAGACCCTGCACCACTGCGGGCGCGGATTCGGGTTCGGGTGCGGGTGCGGGTGTGGATTCGGGCTCGGGGTCCATTGCGGTGCTGGGACGGGGCGGTTGCGGTGGAGGCTCCGCGGGCCGTCCGGCGGGAGGCGCGTCGCGGGTGGGAGCGGGCCTCTCTGGGCGGACGGGGCCACCACTCGTTTCCGTGG
>JBOHBY010000854.1:0-2447 GCA_050698635.1 Spirillospora sp. | reverse complement strand
GCAGTGGCGGGTTACCGGGTCGGCGGGGGCCGGGCTCGGCGGCTTCGACGCGGCCGTCAAGTCGCTCATGCAGGCGCGCGGCATCCCGGCGGGGTCGCTCGCCGTCATGCGCACGGGGAAGCTGGTGCTCGCGCGCGGGTACTCCTGGAGCACCGACACGACCCTGAACGTCCAGCCGACCTCGCTGTTCCGGCTGGCCAGCCTCAGCAAGGCGGTCACGGCCACGGCGGTGACGCGGCTCGTCCAGGACGGGAAGCTGAGCCTGTCGGCGCCGGTCACCGATCTGCTGGCGCTGAAGCCGCCGCCCGGCGGGTCCCTGGACCCCCGGCTGAGCACGGTGACGGTCCGGCGGCTCCTCCAGCACCTCGGCGGGTGGGACCGCGACGTCTCCGGCGACCCGACCTACCGCGACCGGCAGACCGCGGCGCTGCTGAACGTGCCGCTCCCGATCACCCGCGCGCACATGGTCACCTACGGCGCCGGCTGGAAGCTCGACCACGACCCCGGCACGACATACGCCTACAGCAACTACGGCTACCTGCTGCTCGGCCAGATCATCGAGAACGCCGCGGGCATGAGCTACGCGGCCTACGTCCAGCAGAAGATCCTGGCCCCGATGAGCATCAAGCGGATGCGGCCCGGCAGGACGCTGAAGCCGAACCGCGTGCCCGGCGAGGTCCCCTACTTCTCGCGGCGGACGGGCCCGTCGGTGTTCGACGCCGCCGGGACGACCGTCCCCGCCCCCTACGGCACGTTCAACGTCGAGAACCGGACGGCGATGGGCGGCTGGCTGGCCTCGTCCGTCGACTACGTGCGGTTCACGAAGATCCTCGACGGCGGGACCAGCGTGCTCAACTCCGGCTCGATCGGCTCGATCTTCGCCAAGCCCGAGACCGGCTCGAACTCCAGCGGCAACCACTACGGCTTCGGCTGGTGGGTGCGCCCGCTGGACGGCGGCGGCCGCAACACCTGGCACGACGGGTCGTTCGACGGGACGAGCACGATCGTGACGCGCCGCTACGACGGCGTGACGTGGGCGCTGCTGTTCGACCAGCGCGACGACGCGTCCGGGCTCCCCTACGACTACACCACCTTCAGCGCGCCGCTGCACAAGGTCGCGAACGGCCTGACGACCTGGCCGACCACGGACCTGTTCGGCAAGTACTTCTAGGCACGGCGGCTAGGCGCGGGCGGTCGCGGGCGTCGCGCCGGACGACACTTCCAGCACGCCCGTCTCGGTGACCAGCGCGGTCACGAGACGGGCGGGCGTGACGTCGAACGCGGGATTGAACGCCGACATCGAGCCGAGCGCGGCCCGCACGCCCATCCAGGACCGGACCTCCTCGGGGGCGCGCTCCTCGATCGGGATGCCGCCGCCGTCCGGGACGGCCAGGTCGACGGTGCTCCACGGCGCGGCGACGACCAGCGGGATCCCGGCGTCCGCGCACGCCAGCGCCACCCCCAGCGAGCCGATCTTGTTGGCGGTGTCGCCGTTGGCGGCGATCCGGTCGGCGCCGATGACGGCCACGTCCACGCGGCCGCTCATGATCGTGCTCGGCGCCGCGCCGTCCACCTGGACGATGCAGGAGACCCCGGCCCGGCCGAGCTCCCACGCGGTGAGCCGCGTGCCCTGCAGCAGCGGGCGCGTCTCGTTGGCGTAGACGAGCACGACGCGGCCCCGCTCGTGCAGTTCCCGGACGATGCCGAGCGCCGTGCCCCGCCCGGCCGTGGCGAGCGCCCCGGCGTTGCAGTGCGTGAGGACGCGCAGCGGCCGGTCGCCCACCCGGTCGAGGATCCAGTCCGCGCCGGCGGCGCCGATGGCGTGGTTGCCGCGAACGTCCTCGTCCAGGATCGCCTGGGCCTCGGCCAGGACCGCGTCCGTGCCCCCGGGGACGAACGGCCGCACCCGGTCGACGGCGGCGGCGAGGTTGACCGCGGTGGGGCGGGCCCCGCGGACGAAGTCGATCGCGGCGTCGCGGTCGGCGTCGTCCCACTCCTCGTAGGTCGCCTGCCGGACGGCGAGGGCGACGCCGAACCCGCCCGCCACGCCCAGCGCGGGCGCTCCTCGCACGACGAGCCGCCGGATCGCGTCCACGAGGGCGCCGACGTCGCGCACCACCACATACTCGACCCGCTCGGGCAGGAGGGTCTGGTCCAGCAGCCGGAGGCCGTCGCCCACCCATTCGATGGTCCGCACATCGGTCGTCATACCGTCCATGATGCCCGGAAATTCATGAAAAGCCCGATGTCATCGGGCTTTGCGGCGTCCCCCGCTCCGCTCTGTGACCTGCGCTAACTTGACACGAGTCGAACCCGTGTTCGAAATTGGTCGCGGACGGAGAAAAGGAGGGACGGGCGTGCCGGAGGCGGCGGCGCTGCGCGAGCTGGCGGCGGCTCTCGAAGCCGGGATGCCGGAGACGGTTCCCGTGCTGCCCGCGCTGCGGGGC
>JBOHBY010000853.1:0-1515 GCA_050698635.1 Spirillospora sp. | reverse complement strand
GCTGGCCGGGCTGGTCGTCGCGGTCGGCCTGACCGCGGTGGCGCCGGGCGAGGCGCGGGTGCTGCAACTGCTCGGGCGCTACAACGGGACCGTCCGCGTCGACGGGCTCCGCTGGGTGAACCCGCTGACGGAGCGGAGCCGGGTGTCGACCCGGATCCGCAACCACGAGACGGGCCTGGCCAAGGTCAACGACCTGGACGGCAACCCGATCGAGATCTCCGCCGTGGTCGTGTGGCAGGTCGCCGACACCGCCAGGGCCGTGTTCGAGGTCGACGACTTCGTCGAGTTCGTGGCGTTCCAGACCGAGGCGGCCGTCCGGCACATCGCGGGCAGCTTCCCCTACGACGCCCACGACCGCACGTCCCTGCGCGACAACGCCGACGAGATCACCGCGCAGCTGTCGGAGGAGCTGGCGCAGCGCGTCGCGTCCGCCGGGGTCGACATCATCGAGTCGCGGATCACGCGGCTGGCGTACGCGCCGGAGATCGCGCAGGCGATGCTGCGCCGCCAGCAGGCGGGCGCGGTCGTCGCGGCGCGGCAGCGGATCGTCGAGGGCGCGGTCGGCATGGTCCAGCTCGCGCTGGAACGCCTCGACGAGGAGAACGTCGTCGACCTGGACGAGGAGCGCAAGGCGACGATGGTCAGCAACCTGCTGGTCGTGCTGTGCGCCGACCGCGACGCCCAGCCGGTGGTGAACACCGGAGGCCTCTACCAGTGACCGCCCCTACCCGTGGCTGAGCGCAAGAAGATCCTGCTGCGCCTCGACCCGGCCGTGCACGACGCGCTGGCACGGTGGGCCGGGGACGAGCTGCGCAGCACCAACGCGCAGATCGAGTTCCTGCTCCGGCGGGCGCTCGCCGACGCGGGCCGGATGCCCGGGTCGGCGAGGCGGATGCGCGGACGGGGCCGTCCCCGTAAGGGGACCGCGCCCGACACCGACGAACACGAGACCGACGAGCGCGAGACCGACGAGCGCGACCCGCCAGGACCGGCCCCCGTCGGCCCCGGCGGCGGGAGCGAGGACGAGTAGCCATGGTCGATGTTCCGGAATCGCTGCCGGCGCGGATGTACCTGCTGGCGTACGACACCACCAAGCACAGGATGACCAGGCGCGGCGCGCGGCTCGGCCACGTGCTGCGCGCGGCGGCGCTGACCGAGCTCTACCTCGACGGCAGGCTCGGCGAGGAGCGGCGCAGGCCCGTCCCGGGGACGCCGGGCGACGACCCGTACGGGCTGCTGGCGCAGATCGCGGCGTCGCGGCCGCGGTCGTGGCAGTACTGGGTGCGCAAGGACGGCAGGGCCCTCGTGCGGACGGTCAGGGACGAGCTCGTCCGCGGCGGCTGGATCCGGGTGCGCACGCGCAGGGTCCTCGGCCTGTTCCGGTACGAGGAGATCACCGTCAAGGACCCGCGGGTCGTGAAGACGCTGTGGGGCGGGGCGTCGTCGGCGCTGCGCGGGCGTCCGGTCGCGCATGTGAACAGCTACGACGCGGCGGCGGTCGCGCTGGCGGCGGCG
>JBOHBY010000852.1:0-1554 GCA_050698635.1 Spirillospora sp. | reverse complement strand
CCCCCGGACCTGCCATTGGCGGGCTGAGCGGCGCCGGGCTGAGCGGTGTTGGGCTGAGCGGTGTTGGGCTGTGTGTTGCCGGGCTTCGCGGCGGCGGGGGCGCCGGGCTTCGCAGGGTCGTTGGGCTTCGCAGCGCCGTTGGGCTTCGCGGGGTTGCTTCCGCTCTGCTTGCGCCGCCTGAGCAGGAAGAAGCCACCGGCCGCGAGTGCGGCGACCACGAGGACCCCCACCACGATCAGCACCAGGCCGGTCGAACCGGAGTCGTCCTTCTTGACGGGCGGGATGTAGCGGCCGCCGTTGGCGGCGCGGCCGGGAGCCGACGTCTCCTGCGGGGCGGTGCCGGCGGCCTTGATCAGGTTCCCCATCACCTTCAACCGGTTCGTCCCGCCCTGGGTGGTCGCCTGCTCCACGAGCTTCGCGGTGGTCGCCGGGCTCAGGGACGTCGAGTGGACGCGCAGGCTGGTCCCGGTGAGCAGCACGTACGTGCCCGACCGTCCGACCACGCCGGCGACCTTCTTCAGCATCTCGTCCTGGGACGCGGGGTCGGGGAGGTCCTTGCTCTTCGGCAGCACCATCACGTAGACGGGCAGCTTCTGACCCTCCATCGCCTTGCGGAGGTAGTCCAGCGTGGGATCGGTCTCCCACTTCCCCGTCCCGGTGGCCACGTAGAGCGCGTCGTAGGACATCAGCGCGTCGGCGAGTTGGACGGGCGTCACATCGGCCCGCGCGGCGGGCAGCCCGGGGGCGGCGAACAGCGCCACGCAGGCGGCGAGGACGGCGAGCGCCAGGCGGCGGGCTCGCTGAAGCTGGACGCGCCGGATGGAGTGCGGCATCACGGAAGACGGTCCTTCATGCTCAGGGCGGGAGGATCAAGCGAACGGTAAGCGACCACCGTACTGGTGCCTGCCGGGCTTCTGGTCGTGTTTCCGCCTATTTCTGGTGCTCAGCCGGGGCCCTGGCCGGGGCGGTCGGCCGGGAGCCTCAGGGGACGAGTTCGTCGGCCGTCGCCGTGCTCGGCGCGGGGTGGCGCGTCCGGGCGGTGCGGCGGCGCAGGACGAGCCACGTGGCGACCGCGGCGGCGGTGAGGGCCGTGAGCGTCCAGGCCAGCGGGACGGCGCCGAGGCCGAACATCTTCAAGGACGACGCGACCAGCACGAGCGTCAGGATGCGGCGGATGACGCCGCTGGGCGCGCGCGAGGAGATCCGCGAGCCGAGGTAGACGCCGGGGATGGAACCGGCGAGCAGCGCGGTGGTGACCTCCATCCGGAAGTCGCCGAACAGCAGGTGGCCGATAGCGGCCGCGAACACCAGCGGGACGGCCTGGAGCAGGTCGGTGCCGACGAGCTGGTTGGCCTTCAGCGCCGGGTAGAGGGCCAGCAGCGCGACGATGATGAGCGAGCCCGAGCCGACCGAGGTGACGCCGACGACGAGCCCGCCGACCGCCCCGACCAGCACGGTCGGCACCGGACGCACCTTCACCCTGTCCGGCACGCCGGCCGGCTTGCCGCCGGCGTGCTTGCCGTCCGCGTCCTGCGGGGCGGCGCCGGGTGCGGC
>JBOHBY010000851.1:0-4927 GCA_050698635.1 Spirillospora sp. | reverse complement strand
CCCGCACCCGGCGGCTGTAGTCGCCGCGCGCCATCGCCCGCGCCGCCGCCGTCATCTCGCGCAGCGGCGCGGTCATGCCGTGCGCGAGCAGCTGGATGACGACCAGCGAGATGACCACGCCGACCGGCAGCGTCTGCCGCGCCCGGAACCCCAGCGGATACCCCCACAGGACGATCAGGACGGCGACGCACGCGGTGACGACGACCACGACACCGAACTTCACCTTGATCGACCGTAGCGGGTCCAGCGGCCGCGGCAGCCTCGTCCACAACCTGTGGATAAACCCGCGCTCCACCGCGGTCACGACGCGGCGTCCAGGCTGTACCCGACCCCGTGGACGGTCCGGATCAGGTCCTGCCCGAGCTTGCGGCGCAGCGCTTTGACATGGCTGTCGACGACCCGCGTCCCCGACGCGTCCGCCCAGTTCCACACCTCTTCGAGCAGCACGGCCCGGGTCAGCACCGCCCCGCGGTTGCGCAGCAGGCAGGCGAGCAGGTCGAACTCGGTCGGCGTCAGATGCACCTCGCGCCCGTCCCGCCGGACCCGCCGCCCCCGCTGATCGATCTCCAGCGACCCGACCCCCACCACCGCACCACCCAAACCGGGCGCCGGGGGCCGTTCGGCCCGCCGCAGCACCGCGCGGATGCGTGCCACAAGCTCCCGCATGCTGAACGGCTTGGTCACATAGTCGTCGGCCCCGACACCGAGCCCGACGATCAAATCGGTCTCGTCGTCGCGCGCGGTCAGCATCAACACCGGCACAGGACGCTCCGCCTGCACACGACGGCACACCTCAAGACCATCGAGCCCCGGCAACATCACGTCCAGCACGATGAGATCCGGCTCATACACCCGAGCACGCTCGACCGCGGCGGGCCCGTCGCCGGCGATGTCAACACCGAACCCCTCCGCCACCAGCCGATCCGCCACGGCCCGCGCGATCGTAGGCTCGTCCTCCACAACTAGGATCCGCGTCTGGCTCACAACGCAGACTCTAGAAGCCCCTCATGGGTGTGTTGAGTGTGATTTGTGCAGGTCCCGTGAAGATCCTCCCGGGCTACCACGTGTGTACGGGGGTGTTTTCTCGCATGTGTTCTACGTAGGAGCGGGTCATCATGCGTAGGGCTTCGTGGCGGGAGACGCCGCCGGCCCGTTCGATGGCGTCGACGGTGTCGATCTGCCAGGTGGCGCCGGTGCGGCCGGTGACGCAGCGGCGTTCGATGATGCCCAGGAGGCGGTCGCGGCGGGACGGGTCGACGCCCCAGCGGTCCAGGCCCTCGTGGGCGAGTGGCAGGAGCTTGCGGAGGATGAGTTCGGCGGCGGGGACCTCGCCCATTCCGGGCCAGTAGAGGGTGGATTCGAGGCCGTGGCGGGCGGCTCGGTGCAGGTTGTCCTCTGCCGTTGCGAAGGACATGCGCGTCCAGATCGGGCGGTCGTCCTCGGCGAGCATGCGGACGATGCCGTAGTAGAACGCGCCGTTGGCGACGACGTCGGCGACGGACGGTCCGCCGGGCAGGACGCGGTTCTCCACACGGAGGTGGGGGCGGCCCTTGACGACCGCGTAGATGGGACGGTTCCAGCGGTAGATCGTCCCGTTGTGGAGGGTCAGTTCGCCCAGTTCGGGGATGCCGCCGCCGTCCAGGACGGCGCGCGGGTCCTCGTCGTCGCAGAGGGGGAGCAGTGCGGGGAAGTAGCGGGTGTTCTCCTCGAACAGGTCGAAGACGGACGTGATCCAGCGTTCGCCGAACCAGACCCGTGGACGGACGCCCTGCGCCTTCAGTTCGTCGGGACGGGTGTCGGTGGCCTGCTCGAACAGCGTGATGCGGGTTTCCTGCCATAGCTGGTGTCCGAACAGGAACGGGGAGTTGGCGCCCAGCGCGACCTGTACGCCGGAGATGGCCTGGGCCGCGTTCCAGTAGGCGCCGAACTGGTCGGGGCTGACTTGCAGGTGAAATTGGACGCTCGTACACGCCGCCTCAGGGGTGATGGTGTCGGCGTGCATGCGCAGTGGTTCGGGGCCGTCGATGGCGATGTGCATCTCCTCGCCGCGCGCCGCGAAGATCTGGTCGTTGAGCATCTTGTAGCGGGCGTTGGCGGAGAGGGTCTCCTCGCCGATGTCGGATCGTCGCAGGGTCGGCAGGATGCCGATCATGGCGAGCCCGCCGCCGACCTCGCGGGCGCGGGCGTCGGCATGGTCGAGATGGTCGCGGACCTCCGTCTCCAGTTCGCCGGTGCCCGTCCCGCCGAGTTCGCGGGGCGGGATGTTGATCTCCAGGTTGAACTGGCCGAGCTCCGTTGCCCAGGCCGGGTCGGCGATCGCCTTGAGCACGTCCGCGTTGCGCATCAGTGGATCGCCGAGTGAGTCGATCAGGTTGAGCTCGATCTCCAGGCCGATATGGGGGCGCTGGAAGTCGAACTGGGATTCGCCCAGCATGCGGGCCAGCACGTCGAGGCACCTGCGGACCTTGTCGCGGTACCGCCGCCGGTCCTCGCCGCTGATGGTGACCGAAGCCACGTCCCTGCCCATGTGTCCGTCCCTGTGCTTCAGAGGAACCGTCATAAACGGGATCTCCCGGTACGGGGAGGTGAAAACCACGCATTTCGCGTCGACCTCCCGATTTGTGACCGACCGGTAGCGTGTGTTCTTCGTCCGAAACCTGGCTATTCCCAGCGGGGAGGGCCCATGCGCATGCGCCCCCGGTCGATCCGGGCCAGGGACACGCTCATCGCCGCCGTGATAGCCGCCCTGGTGCTGGGCGTGGCCGCGGCGGGCGTGGACTTCGCCGTGCGCACCGCCGTCAAGGCCGATCTTCTCCGGGGGGTGCAGGTCGAGGCCCGGCGGGTCAGCGGCGGCGTCCGCGACGGTTCGCTGGAGGGCCAGATCGCCGACGACAGCCGCGGCCGGATCATGGTCCAGGTCGTCGAACCGGGCGGACGCGTCACAAATGCGACACAGAGCGCGACCGGCAGGCCACCGGTGAGCAGACTCTGGCCATCGAGCAACCTGCGCGTGCGTGACTACACCGAGTGTCGCGGCGGCTGGCCCGGCCACGACTGCGTCGTCGTCGAGGCCATCCGCGTCACGACCGCGCCCGACTCCGTCGTGGTGTACTCGTCGGAAAGGCTCCCGTCCTACCTGCTGAACGGGTTCCTGGAGGGGGCGCTCGGCGCGTTCGTGCTGCTCTTCGCCGGTCTCGTCGCCTGGATCACCTGGCGCATCGTCGGCCGCACCCTCGGCCCCGTCGAGGCCATCCGCACCCAGCTCGCTGAGATCAGCGCCACCGATCTGAGCCGCCGCGTCCCCGAGCCGTCCGGGCAGGACGAGATCGCGCAGCTCGCCCGCACCGCCAACGCGACCCTCGACCGGCTGGAGCGGGCCGTCGGACGCCAGCGGCAGTTCGCCTCCGACGCCTCCCACGAGCTGCGCACCCCCATCGCCGCGCTCCGCGCCAACCTGGAGGACGCGTCGATGCACCCCGACGACAACGACCTGCGCGCGGTCGTCGGGTCGGCGCTGCGCGACACCGACCGGCTGGAGTCGATCGTCACCGACCTGCTGCTGCTCGCCCGCATCGGCACCGGGGGGACGGCCGCGCAGGAGCCGATCGACCTGTCGGAGCTGGCGGACGCGGAGCTGCGCCGCCGCGCCTTCGACCTGAAGATCACCACGAATCTGGCCGGACGGGTGACGGTGCGCGGGGTCCGGGTGCAGTTCGTCCGGCTGCTGGGGAACCTGCTGGACAACGCCGAGCGGTACGCCGATTCGTCCATCACGGTCGAGGTCACCCAGGCGGACGGTAAGGCGCTGCTCACCGTCACCGACGACGGCGCGGGCATCCCGCCCGCCGACCGCGAACGCGTGTTCCAGCGCTTCACCCGCCTCGACACCGCCCGCAGCCGCGACGCCGGCGGCACCGGCCTCGGCCTCGCGATCGCCCGCGAGATCGCCCAGGCGCACGGCGGGACGCTCCGGATCGAGGACCAGCTGCCGTCCGGTACCCGCTTCGCCCTCCGGCTCCCGCTCGTCACGACCCTCCGCCGCCTCCCGTCGGCCCGCCCGCGCTGACGCAGCCGAAGGGCCGTCCACGCACGGTGCGCGGACGGCCCTTCGCAAGCGCGGTTCAGGCGCGGACGGCCTGGATCTCCAGCTGGAGGTCGACCTTGTCGCTGAGCAGGGCCCGGTCGCCGCTCAGCGGGATGTTGAACTCGATGCCCCAGTCCTTGCGGTTGATGGTGGTGGCGGCGGAGAAGCCGGCGCGCGTCCCGCCGGTCATGTCCTCGGCGACGCCGTTGAACTCGACCGCGAGGCTGACCGGACGGGTGACGCCCTTGATCGTCAGCTCGCCGTCCAGGTAGTACTCGCCGCCCTCGGCGCGGACGCCGCTGGTCACGAACTTCATGGTCGGGTGGCTCTCGACGTCCAGGACGTCGGAGGTCCTGATGTGCGCGTCGCGGTCGGCGTTACGGGTGTCGATCGAGTCGACCTTGATCTCGGCCGTGGCGCTGGACCCGGCGAGTTCGTCGGCGATCAGCACGGACCCGGTGAAGTCGGTGAACGTGCCCCGCACCTTGGTCATCAGGTGCCGGATCACGAAGGTGACCTCGGAGTGCACGGGGTCGATGTTCCACGTACCGGCGGTCAGTCCGGGGGCGACGGTGGCGATGCTCATGGTGACTCCTACAGGGCTGGGGCCCGGTGTCCGGGCGGATGCGGTATCCCGTGACGGGCTTGGTGCTTGAAACTTCAACGACCCGTCGAAGGTTAGTTGAGGGTTCAAACATTGTCAAACCCGGGATTGTTCCCCCGACATGCAACCCCATCGGGCCGTCGTGCGTAGTCAGCGGGCACAGAGGCGGGCCGGAGGAGAGCCATCGCGGCCCGCCGGAGCACAGGGCCCGTCCCGCCGGCGTCCACGATCATCAGGAG
>JBOHBY010000850.1:0-6173 GCA_050698635.1 Spirillospora sp. | reverse complement strand
CTCAAGCACGCGATCGACGGGGCGCGCAAGGCGGGCCGCCCGGCCGACGCGGGCGCCGCGGTCGTGATGGACGTGCGCACCGGCCGGATGGTCGCGATGGCCAGCCACCCGACCTACGACCCGGCGATCTGGACGGGCGGCATCTCCCAGGACCAGTACGAGGCGCTGCTCGGCAAGAAGAAGGGCGAGCCGCTGATCTCCCGCGTCACGCAGGGGATGTTCGCGCCCGGCTCCACGTTCAAGATCTCGTCGGTGTCCGCCGCGGTGAAGGACGGCAACAGCCTGAGCGGCATCTATCCGTGCCCCGGCTCGTACAACGTCGGCAACCGCGCGTTCCGCAACTTCGAGGGCCAGGCGCTCGGCCCGATGAACCTGCACACGGCCCTCGTGAAGTCCTGCGACACGATCTTCTACCGGTTCGCGTACCAGGAGTGGCAGCGCGACGGCGGGATGAAGCCGAGGAAGAACCCGTCCGACCCGATGGTGAAGATGGCGCGCCACTACGGGTTCGGGTCGCGCACCGGCATCGACCTGCCGAGCGAGAGCGAGGGCCGCATCCCGGACCGCGGCTGGAAGAAGAACTTCTGGGACGCCACCAAGGAGGCCAACTGCAAGGGCGCCAAGGAGGGCTACCCACAGGTCGCCAAGACCGACCCGGCCCGCGCCGCCTACCTGAAGGCCGTCGCGACGGAGAACTGCACCGAGGGGTTCGTGTGGCGTCCCGGTGACGCGGCCAACTTCTCGGTCGGGCAGGGCGACGTGCTGGTCACGCCGCTGCAGCTCGTCCGCGCGTACGCGGCCATCGCCAACGGCGGCAAGCTGCTGACGCCGCGGCTCGGCGTCGCGGTGATGCGCCCGGACGGCACCGTGGCCCAGCGCTTCCAGGCGCCGCCGCCGGAGAAACTCCCCGTCGACTCGAAGGTGATCACCTACATCCGGAACGCGCTCGCGGACGTCCCCAAGGAGGGCACGGCCGCCGGGGCGTTCTCCGGCTTCGATCTCAAACGCGTCGCGGTCGGCGGCAAGACCGGCACCGCGGAGGTGTACGGCAAGGAGGACACCTCCTGGTTCGCCTCGTTCGGCCCGGTGAAGGACCCGCGGTTCGCCGTGGTGGCGATGGTCTCGCAGGGCGGGACGGGTGCGTCCACGGCCGCGCCCGCCGTCCGGGAGATCTGGGAGGCCATGTACGGGACGAAGGACCGCAAGCCCCTCCTCAAGGACGGCAGGCTCCCGTCCGAGCTGCCCGCGCTGCCCGGCGGCCAGGGAACCGCCCCGTGATCATCGGGACGGGCGTCGGGAGCGTCGAGGGGTACGCGGCGCGGCGGGGGCTGCGCAGCAGGCTCGGCGAGCTCCGGCGGCTCGACTGGCCGCTGTTCATGGCCGTGCTGGCGCTGTCGGTCATCGGTGCGCTGCTCGTCCGGTCTGCCACGTTCCAACTCCTGACCGAGCAGGGCAAGGACCCGGAGGGCTTCCTCAAGCGGCACATCCTGAACCTGTTCATCGGGTTCGCGCTCGGCGGGCTCGTCACCGTCCTGGACTACCGGCTGCTGCGCGCGTACGTCCCGATCCTGTACGGGCTGGCGTGCGTGGGGCTGGTCGCCGTCCTGTCCCCGCTCGGCGAGACGATCAACGGCTCGCACTCGTGGATCGTGATCGGCGGCGGGTTCCAGGTGCAGCCGTCGGAGTTCGCGAAGGTCGGCCTGGTGGTGCTGCTCGCGATGATTCTTGGCGAGCCGCGCGACGGCGAGATCGGCCCCGGCCGCCGCGATGTGCTGCTCGCGCTCGCCCTCGCCGGGGTCCCCGGCATCCTGATCATGCTCCAGCCCGACCTCGGCACCACGCTGGTGTTCATCGCCGTGGTGCTCGGCATGCTGGCGATCTCCGGCGCGCAGAAACGCTGGCTCGTCGGCCTGGTCGGCGGCGGCCTGACCGCGGGTTTCGCGGTGTGGTTCTTCGGCCTCCTGGAGGACTACCAGATCGACCGCTTCACCGCGTTCCTGAACCCCGAGGCCGACCCGCGCGGCGCCGGGTACAACGCGCAGCAGGCCAGGATCGCGGTCGGGTCCGGCGGCGCGTTCGGCAAGGGCCTGTTCCACGGCGAGCAGACCGGCGGGCACTTCGTCCCCGAGCAGCAGACCGACTTCATCTTCACGGTGGCGGGGGAGGAGCTCGGCTTCGTCGGCGGCGCCGTGATCGTCGCGCTGCTCGGCGTGGTGCTGTGGCGCGGCCTGCGCATCGCCACCCAGGCCGCCGACTCGTTCGGGACGCTCGTCGCGACCGGCGTCGTGTGCTGGATGGGCTTCCAGACGTTCCAGAACGTCGGCATGTCGATCGGCATCATGCCGATCACGGGCCTGCCGCTCCCGTTCGTGTCCTACGGCGGCTCCGCGACCTTCGCCAACATGATCGCCTTCGGCTTGCTGCAAGCCGTGCACGTTCGGCGCCGTCCGTTCGATTAGTCACGCGCCGGTAGAGTGGGCGTTCATCCCGCGTCCCCTGCACGGAGGGTTTCCGTCATGCCGGTCGAGTCGCTCTTTTCGCGCCTGGAGCCGCTGCTCCCGGGGGTGCAGAAGCCGATTCAGTACGTTGGCGGCGAGCTGAACTCCCAGATCAAGGACTGGGACGAGGCCGAGGTCCGATGGGCGCTGATGTACCCCGACGCCTACGAGGTCGGGCTGCCGAACCAGGGCGTCCAGATCCTTTACGAGATCCTGAACGAGCGCGACGGCGTCCTGGCGGAGCGGACGTACTCGGTGTGGCCCGACATGGAGGCCGTCATGCGGGAGCACGCCATCCCGCAGTTCACCGTTGACGCGCACCGCCCGGTCTCGGCGTTCGACGTGCTCGGCGTGTCGTTCTCCACCGAGCTCGGCTACACCAACCTCCTGACGGCCCTCGACCTCGCCGGAATCCCGCTCGACGCGGCCGACCGTACCGATGCCCACCCGATCGTCATCGCGGGCGGCCACGCCGCGTTCAACCCCGAGCCGATCGCCGGTTTCGTGGACGCCGCCGTCCTCGGCGACGGCGAGGAGATCGCGCTCGCCGTCACCGAGGTGATCCGCGAGTGGAAGGCCGAAGGCGAACCCGGCGGACGCGACGAGCTGCTCTTCCGCCTCGCCGCCTCCGGCGGGGTGTACGTCCCGCGCTTCTACGACGTCACCTACCTGCCCGACGGCCGTATCCAGCGGGTCGCGCCGAACCGTCCGGGCGTGCCGTGGCGGGTCGACAAGCACACCGTCATGGACCTCGACCAATGGCCGTACCCGAAGAAGCCCCTGGTGCCGCTCGCGGAGACCGTCCACGAACGGTTCAGCGTGGAGATCTTCCGCGGCTGCACGCGTGGCTGCCGGTTCTGCCAGGCGGGGATGATCACCCGTCCGGTGCGGGAACGCTCGATCACCACGATCGGGAACATGGTCGAGCAGGGCCTCAAGGAGTCCGGCTTCCAGGAGGTCGGGCTGCTGAGCCTGTCCAGTGCCGACCACAGCGAGATCGGCGACGTCGCCAAGGGCCTCGCCGACCGCTACGAGGGCACGAACACGTCGCTGTCGCTGCCGTCCACCCGCGTGGACGCGTTCAACATCACCCTCGCCAACGAGTTCTCCCGCGGCGGCCGCCGCTCCGGCCTGACGTTCGCCCCCGAGGGCGGCTCCGAGCGGATGCGCAAGGTGATCAACAAGATGGTCACCGAGGACGACCTGATCCGCACCGTCACCACCGCGTACGAGAACGGCTGGCGCCAGGTCAAGCTGTACTTCATGTGCGGCCTGCCCACCGAGCAGGACGAGGACGTCCTCGCCATCGCCGACATGGCCAAACGTGTGATCCAGGCGGGCCGCGACGCCACCGGCCGCAAGGACGTCCGCTGCACGGTCTCCATCGGCGGTTTCGTGCCCAAGCCGCACACCCCGTTCCAGTGGGCCGCCCAGTGCGACCACGAGACCGTCGACCGCCGCCTGCACGCCCTCAAGGACGCCCTCCGCGGCGACAAGGAGTACGGCCGCGCCATCGGCCTGCGCTATCACGACGGGCAGCCGTCCATCGTCGAGGGCCTGCTGTCCCGCGGCGACCGCCGCGTCGGCGAGGTCATCCGCGCCGTGTGGGAGGACGGCGGCCGCTTCGACGGCTGGAGCGAGCACTTCTCCTACGAACGCTGGACGTCCGCCGCCGAGCAGGCCCTCGCCGCCCAGCCCGTCGACCTCGCCTGGTACACCGTCCGCGAACGCGACGAGGTCGAGGTCCTGCCCTGGGACCACCTCGACGCCGGCCTCGACCGCGAGTGGCTCTGGCAGGACTGGCAGGACGCCGTCGACGGGACCGAGGTCGACGACTGCCGCTGGACCCCCTGCTACGACTGCGGCGTCTGCCCCACCATGGGCACCGAAATCCAAATCGGCCCCACCGGCAAGAAACTCCTCCCCCTCTCAGTCCTCTAATAACCGAATGGCTGGCGAGCCCGGACCCGGTCAGCGCGCAGTGGTTCTATTTCCGCACGACGCCCGTCTTCCACGACGATCGGGTCTTGGTCGACGCCGCTTTCTGGAACCCCGTCCTCCGCTCCTACTTTCCGGACCTCGGCCATCGGGTGCTCATGCTGTCCCGCTCGTTCTTCGACCGGGAGGGCGAGGTGCGGATCACCCCGGCCCCCGGACGGGACGTGCTCCGTAGGCGATCGGCGGTGTCCGGCGCGGTTGCAGAGGCGTCCGGACGGGCGAAAAGTGCTGCGTGGTAAGGGATGTAGGGGTGCGGGGCGCGGGGGCCGGGCGCGGGGGGCGCCGGGGGCACGTAGTCTATAGGGAGACCTTGTTTTTCGACTCGACACGAGTAGGAAGGACCAGAACCCTGGCACCCATGCCGGAGGGTCCGCCGCCGGCCCCCGTGACCCAGCGACTGCGCGTCCGCTATGCCAAGCGGGGCAGGCTGCGGTTCACGAGCCACCGTGACATATCCCGGGCCGTGGAACGCGCCGTCAGGCGCGCCGGGATCCCTGTCGCGTTCAGCGGCGGATTCACCCCCCACCCGAAGATCTCGTACGCGGGTGCGGCGGCGACAGGGGTTGCCAGTGAGGCGGAATACCTCGAGATCGGGCTCACCGCTCCCCGCGACCCTGCGCGGGTGCGGGCCGATCTCGACGCCGCCCTGCCCCCGGGGCTCGACATCGTGGATGTCGTGCCGGTACGGGCGGGACGCGCGTCGAACCGTCCGGACGGCGGGCACGACCCATCGGCACAGCCGAGAGCGGGCGCGTTCGCGGAACGGCTCCAGGCGTCCGAATGGCGGATCCGGCTGGACGGCGTGTCATCCGACGATGCCGCCGCCGCCGTGGCCGCCTTCATGGCCGCCGGCGAGATCGAGGTCGAACGCCTCACCAAGAAGGGGCTGCGCCGTTTCGACGTGCGCGCCGCCGTGTCCTCCTTCGAGCTGGACCGGCGCGCCGCGGACGCGGCGGATGCCCCTTGTGCGATACTTCGAATGGTTGTTCGGCATTCCACACCCGCCGTACGACCCGACGACATCCTCACCGGACTGCGCCAGGTCGCCGACCTCGCGCCGCCGTCACCCCCACTGGTGACCAGGCTGGCGCAGGGGCCCCTCGACGCGGGTACCGGTGGTCTCGCGGATCCCCTGGATCCCGACCGGGAGATCGGCCTGCCGTCCGGCGACGACGCCGAGACGGCCCGCGGCCAGGAGCGGCCGCAGCCCGGGGACGCCGCGAGCGTGGATGCCGTCAGCGCCTGACCGTGAGACCGAAGCCGTGGCGACACGGAACCGGTCCCGCAGGGTACGGCGGGCGCACCCCCGACGACTTCGTCGTCATGGCCGGACGTTCGTCCGGCGGTGACGACACCGACGACTGACAGAGCGCTCCCGCGCGGCGCACCGCGTCGATCCGCCCTTGGCGGAGCGACCGGACGCGCCCGGGAGCCTGACGGGAGATTGCCCGGATGCTTGAGAACGAAGCCGATTCGGCGAATGCCGAAGGCACCGAGAACGAGAACAGCGAGAACGAGAACGCGGCGGTGGTGACGTCGCGTCCGCGCCGTGCCAGCCGTCCGGCGGGCCCGCCGCCGGAGGCGTCCGCCGCTTCGGCCGCGCCCGCCGTGGAGCAGGCGGGGGAGGACGCGCCGGCGGAGGAGGCCCCCGAGCCGCCGAAGCGCGCCACCCGCACG
>JBOHBY010000849.1:0-2101 GCA_050698635.1 Spirillospora sp. | reverse complement strand
GGATGTTCCTGTCGGTCGCGCGGCGGCCGAGGCGCATCGCGGCCGCCGGGATCGTGCTCGGTGCGCTCGCGCTGGCGGTGGTCGTCGGCGTGCTGACGCTGACGCCCAGCTTCTCGCCGATGTACGGGCTCCAGAGTTCACTGGAGAGCACGATGGACCGGCTGCAGAACGCCGCCAACCGTTTCTAAGGGGATTTTGCCGACGGGCTACCCACGAGTAACATTTACCGTGCACGGCCGAATCCGGGACCCGGCGCCGAAGGTCGTTCGGGTGTTTGGCAGGCTGTGACATCGAATCCGCCGCTGACCTCAGCGGCCAACTGAGTGCAGGGAGGTCGGCCACCGGCCATGAACATCGTCGTCCTGGTGAAGCAGGTTCCCGATACCGAGAGCCCGCGCAAGCTGAAGTCCGATGACAGCACGCTGGACCGCGCCGCGGCGGACGGCGTCATCAACGAACTCGACGAGTACGCGATCGAGGAGGCGCTGCGCGTCAAGGAGGCCCAGGGCGGCGAGGTGACCGTGCTGTCCATGGGCCCCGACCGGGCCTCGGAGTCCATCCGCAAGTCCCTGGCGATGGGCGCCGACAAGGCCGTGCACCTGCTCGACGACGGTCTCGCCGGCTCCGACGCGCTCCAGACGTCCTACGCGATCCAGCAGGCGCTCGGCCGCACCGGGTTCGACCTGGTGATCCTCGGGTCGGAGTCCACCGACGCGCGGACCGGGCTGCTCGCGGCGATGCTCGCCGAGCGGCTCGGCGTCCCGCAGCTGTCGCTCGCGAACAAGGTCGAGATCGACGGGACGTCCATCAAGGTGCAGCGGCAGACCGACTACGGCTTCGACCGGGTCGAGGCGAGCCTGCCCGCGGTCGTCAGCGTCGTCGAGAAGATCAACGAGCCGCGCTACCCCTCGTTCAAGGGGATCATGGCGGCCAAGAAGAAGCCGGTCGAGACGCTCGGCCTCGCCGACGCCGGGATCGACGCGGGGCAGGTCGGCCTGGGGAACGCGGCCACCGAGGTGGTCGACTTCGCCGAGGCGCCGCCGCGCGCGAAGGGCCAGATCGTCACCGACGAGGGCGACGGCGGCGCGAAGATCGCCGAGTTCCTCGCGTCGAAGAAGTTCGTCTGAGCGGGGAAGGGGACCAACGAACAATGGCGGAGATTCTCGTCCTCGTCGACCATGTCGACGGTGAGGTCAAGAAGGTCACGCTCGAACTGCTGACGCTGGCGAACAGGCTCGGCGAGGCCGCCGCGGTGTGGGCCGGCCCCGGCTACGAAGGCGCCAAGGACAGGCTGGGCGAATATGGCGCGGGCAAGGTCTACGTGGCCGCCGACGAGGAGCTGACCTCCTACGTCGTCGCGCCGAAGGCCGCGCTGCTGGCCCAGCTCGTCAACGAGAAGTCCCCGGCCGCGGTGCTCGTCGCCGCGACGGCCGAGGGCAAGGAGATCGCCGGGCGCCTCGCGGTGAAGACCGGCTCCGGTGTGCTCACCGACGTCGTCGACGTCACGGGCGGCTTCGTCGCCGAGCACTCCATCTTCGGCGGCGGCATCATCGCGCACGCCCGCGTGAAGACCGGGACGCCGATCATCGCCGTCCGGCCGAACTCGGTCGCGCCCGAGGCCGCCGCCGTCACCCCGGCGGAGGAGCAGGTCACGGTCGCGCTGGCGGACGCCGACAAGGGCGCGAAGATCGTGGAGCGGGTCGTCCAGGAGAAGGGCGAGCGCCCCGACCTGACCGAGGCCGCGATCGTCGTGTCCGGCGGGCGCGGCGTCGGCGGCGCGGAGAACTTCTCGATCATCGAGGGCCTGGCCGACTCGCTCGGCGGGGCCGTCGGCGCGTCCCGCGCGGCGACCGACGCGGGCTGGTACCCGCACTCGTTCCAGGTCGGCCAGACCGGCAAGACCGTGTCGCCGCAGCTGTACATCGCGGTCGGCATCTCCGGTGCCATCCAGCACCGGGCCGGGATGCAGACCTCGAAGACCATCATCGCGATCAACAAGGACGAGGAAGCCCCGCTGTTCGAGCTGGTCGACTTCGGCGTTGTCGGCGACCTGCACTCGGTGCTGCCGGCAGCCACCGAGGCGATCACCAAGCGCAAGGGC
>JBOHBY010000848.1:0-3293 GCA_050698635.1 Spirillospora sp. | reverse complement strand
ATCCCCGGCCGCCCCGCCGAGACCGACCCGCTCGGCGAGCTCGCCGCCTTCGCCGGCATCGAGCCCGCCAAGCGCGAGGTGGACGCGCTCGTCGCCGAGGCCAAGGCCGCCCGGCTGCGCCGCGAGGCGGGCATGACGGCGCGGACCCGGCCCCGGCACCTGGTGTTCACCGGGAACCCCGGCACCGGAAAGAGCAAGGTCGCGGGCATCCTCGGCCGGATCTACGCCGACCTCGGGGTGCTGTCGTCCGGGCACCTGGTCGAGGTCGAGCGCGCCGACCTGCTCGGCGAGTACGCCAGCGAGAGCGTCCTGCGGGTCCGGCGGGCGGTGGAGCAGGCCCACGGCGGCGTGCTGGTCGTCCGCGACGCGCACGCCCTGGTGTCGGCCGCGACGGACGCCGCCCGCGGCCGCGAGGTCCTGGACGTGCTGCTCACCGGCGTCCAGGCCCACAGCGAGGACCTCGTCGTCGTCCTGACCGGGCCGGAGGCGGAGCTGAACGGGCTGCTGAAGTCGCACCCCGACCTGGCCGCGCAGTTCCCCCGCTCCGTCCTGTTCCCCGACCTCACCGAGGCCGAGCTGGTCGAGGTGTTCGCGGCCAAGGCCGCCGACGCGGGGTTCGCGCTGGCGCCCGGCGTCCTGGACCGGGTCCGCGAGCTGGCCGAGTCGGCGCCGCGCGAGCGCGGGTTCGCCAACGCCCGCGCCATGGTCAACCTGCTGGACCGGGCGGTCGCGATGCAGGGGCGCCGCGTCCTGGCCGACGGCATCGTCGACGAGACCGAGTCGCTGGACGAGATCCTCCTTGAGGACGTCCCCGGCACGCTCAGCCGCGGCCGCGACGACGTCCCCGGCGAGCCGCTCGCCGAGATCGAACGGCTGATCGGCCTGGCCGGGATCAAGCGGGAGGTGGCCGGGCTGGTCGCCGAGGTCCGCGCCGAGCAGCTGCGGCGGGGCGCGAACCTGGCCCCGGCGCCGCCGTCGCGGCACATGGTGTTCACGGGCAACCCCGGCACGGCCAAGACGACGATCGCCCGGCTCGTCGCCGCCGTGTACGCGCAGCTCGGGCTGCTGTCGTCCGGCCATCTGGTGGAGGTCACCCGCGCCGACCTCGTCGCCGAGTTCATCGGGCAGACTGCGCCGCGGGTGCGGGGCGCGGTCGAGCGCGCCCTCGGCGGCGTCCTGTTCGTGGACGAGGCGTACGCGCTGACCTCGGCGAGCGGCGACCGCCGCGACTTCGGCCACGAGGCCATCGCCGAGCTGCTGCGGATGATGGAGGAGCACCGCGGCGACCTCGTCGTCATCGTCGCCGGTTACGAGGGCGAGATGGAGCGGTTCCTGGACGCCAACCCCGGCCTGCGGTCCCGGTTCCCGAAGCTGCTGCGGTTCCCCGACTACTCCGCCGACGAGCTCGTCACGATCTTCGAGTTCATGGCGGCGGAGGCCGGGTTCGCGCTCGCGCCCGGCGTCCTGGACGGGCTGCGCCGCCTCGTCGCCGCCCATCCGAGGGACGCCGCGTTCGGCAACGCGCGCCTCGTCCGGAACCTGCTGGAGGCGGCGATCTCCCGGCAGGCGCAGCGCATCACCGCCACCGACGACGCGGCGCCCGCCGGGATCGAGCCCGCCGAGGTCGGGCTGCTGCGCCCCGAGGACCTGCCCGACGCCCCGCCGCCCGAACCCGGCATCGGCTTCGGCCGCCCCGGCTTCGGCCCCTACATCTAGTCCGCCACCCGCTCGTTCTCGCTTGCCTGCGGTGTTCCGTTGCCGTAGGCGGCGGCCTGGAGCGAGTACAGCTCGGCGTAGATGCCGCCGTGGGCCATGAGCGCCGTGTGGCCGCCCTCCTCGACGACCCGGCCGTGTTCCAGGACGTAGATCCGGTCGGCGTAGCGGACGCTCGCGAGCCGGTGCGTGATCAGCAGGACGGTCCGGCCGTCGGCGTGCGTGCGGATCCGCTCGAACAGGTTGTGCTCGGCCCGCGCGTCCAGGGCGGCGGTCGGCTCGTCGCAGATCAGCAGGGGGGCGTCCCGGAAGAAGCCGCGCGCGACGGCGAGCCGCTGCCACTGCCCGCCCGACAGCTCAGCGCCGCCCTTGAACCGGCGGTCCAGCAGCGTGTCGTAGCCGTGGGCGAGCCCGTCGACGACCTCGTCCGCACCGGACGCCCGCGCGGCGACCAGCACGGTCGGATCCTCGCCGTCGCGGCCCATCGTGATGTTCTCCCTGGCGGTCATCGGCCAGTGGGTGTACTCCTGCGCGATGACGGCGATGCGTTCCCACACGTCCTGCGGAGCGACCTTCGTCAGCGGCACGTCGTCCCACCGGACCTCGCCGGCGTCCGGGTCGTACAGCCCGGCCATGATCTTGGCGAGGGTCGTCTTGCCGGAGCCGTTCTCGCCGACGAGCGCGACCACCTCGCCCTTGCGCACGTGCAGCGAGACGCCGTTGAGGGACGGCTCGTCCGCGCCCGGGTAGGTGAACGCGACGTCCTCGACGGTGATGCGGCCGAAGTCGTCCGGGAGCCGCCCGCGCCGCTCCGTCCGCGCGGGCGGCAGCGCCCGGCGCGGGACGCGCTCCTCCGCGGCGTCGCAGAAGCTCATGTAGTCGCCGAAATACAGGCCCTCCTCGTAGCAGCGGTTGACGGCGAAGACCAGGTTGACCAGGGACGTCTGCCCGGTGCGGATCGCCAGCACCGCCGTGCCCGCCACCGCCAGCGGCACCGCGCCCTTCCACAGCATGATCCCCAGCGCGATGTAGACGGCCGCCGTCGCGACGCCCTTCAGCATGTCGCCGGTGATCTTCACGATCGTCTGGCGGCGCGCCACGTCCAGCTCGACGTGCCGCTGGTAGGAGGCCGCCCGGTCGTACTGGCCCAGCAGGAACGCCCGCATCGTGAACGAGCGCACTTCGGCGGCGTGCCGCCGGTCGACCATCAGGTCCGAGAGGATCCACTTGCGGCGCGTCACGCCGACCAGCGAGAGCAGCATCAGGTACCGCATCCGCGCGCTGCGCACCGACGCCCACCCCTCCGGCACGGCCGTGAGCAGGAGCAGTGGAAGCAGCACCGGATGCAGGACGCCGAGCGTCCCGGCCGCCGCGACCATGCCGACGGCGGCGGTGAGGACGTCCACGGCGTACTGGACGACCATCGGCGCCGACATCAGGCCGCGTCCCTCCGCGCGCTTGAGGTCGTCCAGGAAGTCGGAGTCGTCCAGCGCGGTCAGGTCCACGGCGGTCGTCGCCTCGTACAGCCGCAACTCGACCAGCCGCTCGACCTGCGGTTCCAGCCGCGCCTGCGCCCAGCC
>JBOHBY010000847.1:0-3815 GCA_050698635.1 Spirillospora sp. | reverse complement strand
GGCCTCGCCGCCGGATTCGACAAGGACGCCGTCGCCTACGAGGCGCTCGGCGCGTTCGGGTTCGGCCATGTCGAGATCGGCACGGTGACCGGACGCCCGCAGCCCGGCAACCCGCGCCCGCGGCTGTTCCGCCTCGTCTCCGACCGGGCGGTCATCAACCGGATGGGCTTCAACAACGAGGGCTCGGAGGCCGCCGCGCACCGGCTGCGCAACCGGGACCGGAGCGCCCGCAGGACGGTCGTCGGGGTCAACATCGGCAAGACCAAGACCGTCCCGGAGGCCGCGGCCGCGGCCGCCGCCGACTACGTGGCGAGCGCCGAACGGCTCGCCCCGCACGCCGACTACCTCGTCGTCAACGTCAGCTCCCCCAACACCCCCGGCCTGCGGAACCTCCAAGCCGTCGAGCACCTCCGCCCGCTGCTGACCGCCGTCCGCGAGGCCGCCGACCGGTCGTCGGACCGCCGTGTCCCGCTGCTGGTCAAGATCGCGCCGGACCTGGCGGACGACGACATCGACGCGGTCGCGGACCTCGCCGTCGACCTCGGCCTGGACGGCATCATCGCGACCAACACCACCATCGCCCGGGACGCCCTGCACAGCCCGCCCGCCCTGGTCAAGGAGACCGGCGGCCTGTCCGGCGCGCCGCTGAAGGACCGTTCGCTGGACGTCCTGCGCCGCCTCCGAGCACGCACCGGCGACCGGCTCGTCCTGATCTCGGTCGGCGGCGTCGAGACCGCCGACGACGTGTGGGAACGCGTCCGCGCGGGCGCGACCCTCGTCCAGGCGTACACCGGCATGATCTACGGCGGCCCGTTCTGGGCGCACCGCGTCAACCGCGCCCTCTCCCGCCGCCTCCGCGATAGCGCCTTCGGCACCCTCCCCGAGGCCCGCGGCTGACGGGGCTCATCCGGCGTTAGGTGAAGAAGCCGTCGGCGATCAGCGCGGGCAGCACGGCGTCCGCGTGCGCCCGGACCTTCGCCGGGTCCATGCCTGTGAGCTGTGCGATGGCGTCGAGCAGCGGGTCGAGGGGCAGCGAGCCGTCGCAGACGCCCGCGAGCCCGGCCTCGACCGTCCCGACACCGGCGGCACGGCGGAGCCGTTCGGTCTGGCGCAGCACGATCCGCTCGGGGTCCTCGGCGCCGGGCGCGCCGATCTGCTCCTGGACAAGACCGGACGCCACCCGCAACGCTTGTCCACAGGCTGTGGAAAACTCTTCGGCCCGGACGAAGCCGTCCAGGACGTCCGCAACGTAAGCGCCGACCGGCTGATCGACGGCATGCCGCAGCTCCTCGGCCCGGACGGCCCCGACGCCCCGCTCACCGCGCCTCAGCGTGATCCACCCGAACCCGACACCGGTGACGCCATGCCGCTCGAAATGCTCAAGCCATGCGTCATACCGAACGCGGTATTCGGGCGTCCCAGCCTCACAGGAATCCCGTAGCCACAACTCAGCGTATTCCGCCGGATCCTGGACGTCCCGCTGCACGATCCACGCGTCGCACCCGTCCACCCAAGAGCCGACACGCTCCTCCCATGGAACGTCCTCGACATGAAGCCAATTCGCCAGGAGCTGGCAGTATCCGCCCTCATTGAGGTACGCGGGAGCCTCCTCGACAAGCCGCCGGCAGAAGTCATCACCCGGCATACCGGACTCCCGGTAGGTGAAGCGCCGGTCCCCGGGCGGCGCGACGACGAACGGCGGATTGGACACGATCAGGTCGAACCGCCGCCCCCGGACGGGCTCCATCGCCGAGCCCTCCAGAAACTCGACCCCGCCCCCGTGCGACCCCGGCTCTCCAGAGAGCGCGAAGCTCATCGCGGCAAGATCGAGAGCACGCGCATTGACGTCCGTGGCGGTGATGCGGGCGCCTGGATTCCGGCTCGCCACATGCACCGCCTGGACGCCACAACCCGTCCCGACATCGAGCACGTTATCCACAGCCTTGTGGATAACCAGCCGCGCCAAGTTCCCGGACGCACCGCCCGCACCCACCACATGATCCGCCGCCGGAACGCCCCCCGCCCCCGGCCGCACCTTGAGATCGGACACGACAAACCCGCCATGCCCGTCCCCGCCCACGTCCCCGCCGACCGCCTCCAGCGGCTCAACGCGCAGCCGAGCCCGCACCTCGCCCCCGGACACCTCAACCAGACCCGCGGCAACGAGCTCGTCCGTCCGGATCTCCGCCCGGATCGAGGACGCGTCGACAGGAACCTGCAACCAGAACAGCCGCGTCAGGACCTCCAGCGCCGAACCGCCGCCCGTCGCCCGCAGCGCCGGCGCGATCTCGTCCCGCGCGAGCGCGCCGCCCGCGACGGGCCCGAGCAGTTCCCGCACACCGTCGACCGTGTATCCGGCGTCGATCAGGAGTTCACGCACACGAAGAAGATCAGGCACCCGCCCATCCTGCCCGTCAGGCGAGGTAGATGCCGAAACCCTTGGCCAGCGACTCGGCGATGCGCTGCCGGAACGCGGCGCTCGACAGCTTGGCCGCGTCGCCCTTGTTCCGCATGTTGCCGCACTCGATGAACACCTTCGGGACCGTCGACAGGTTCAGCCCGCCGAGGTCCTTACGCCGGTCGATGGCGTTCTCGCCGAGGTAGTTGGAGTACGGGATGCCGGTGCCCGTGCGGTAGGAGTCGCGCAGCGCCTTGCCCAGCTTGGCCGAACGCGACACCATGCCCGCGTTCTTGCCGACGGCGATCGGCTCGATGATGTGGAAACCGTGCCCGGACGCACCCGAACCGTCCGCGTGGATCGACACGGCGGCGTCGGCCTTGAGCCGGTTGCCGATCGCGGCGCGCTCGGTGATGCAGGGGCCGACGCCCTTGTCGTTCTTACGCGTCAGCGTGACCTTGGCACCGCGTGCGCGTAGGAGCTTCGCGAGCCGGTTGGAGACGTCCCAGGTGAACGCGTGCTCGTTGTAACCGCCGTTGGTGCTGGTACCGGTCGTGTCGCACGCCTTGCTGCCGTTGCCGATCCTGACCTGCTTGTTGATCGCGGACGGATTCGCGGCGTTCCCGCCGTTGTGCCCGGGATCGATCACGATCACTTTGCCGTCCAGTGCGGACGAGCCACCCGACGCGGGGTCACTCCCGTCCTCCTCCGGGGCGCCCGAGGCCGCCCCGCCCGCGGTCGGCGGGTTGACCGCCCCGCCGTCGCCGCCGGACGGATCCGCGGAGGCGTTGCACGCGATGAGCGCGCCGAGGCACAGCGCGAGACCGGCGGCCGCGGGACCGCCTCGTTGAATGCGCACCGGCCGTTTCCTCCGTGATGACTTCGTTACCGACCCTGACAGTCTGCACACCGGCGGAGGTTCGTCAAACGAAGTCCGGGAAACCCGTCGAGTTCGCCCGGACAAACGCCCGGACGGGACGACCCGCTCAGCTGAACGATTCAGCTGAACGATTCAGCTGAGCGGGTCGTCCTTGCCGAGCAGGGCGGCCAGCGCGCGCGCTTCGTCGGCGTCCAGGCCCAGGACCACGCGGGGACGGCCCCACGGGTGGTCGATCGAATGGGCGACGTAGCTGGCCACCGACTCCGAGACCTGCTCGGCCAGGCCCCGCGCGTGCCGCCACTCCGACCACGCGCGTTCCAATTCGCTCGCCGCGCGCTGCGCGCACGACACCAGTTCCGGATCACGCACGAGCTGAACCCCCTAGTGGACTTTCCCGTGTCCTACGGCGTGGTCCCCGTCCGGGCGGCCTCCCCCTGAGGCCACCCGGACCCACCCGCCTGACGGTGAGTCCCCATTAACCCGCCGGCGGCGGGTCGCGGGCCGGCGATTGCGGGAGTCTTGGCCGGCCCCTTACTC
>JBOHBY010000846.1:0-6020 GCA_050698635.1 Spirillospora sp. | reverse complement strand
TCCTGCGCCAGGGACGTCACGTATCCGCCGACGGCGCCGGCCGCGCCGGTCACCAGCAGGCGGTCGCGGCCGCGCGGCGCGTCGCCCAGGAGGTCGACGATCTGGGCGGCGGTCAGCGCGTTGAGCGGTACCGTCGCCGCCGCGACCACGTCCAGGTCGGCGGGGACGACGGCGACGTCGGCGGACGGCACGACGATCTGTTCGGCATAGGTGCCGAAGTCACGGTCCAGACCGTCCACCATGCCCGCGACCCGGGTGCCGACGGCGAGGTCCGCGCCGGGGCCGGTGGCGACGACGGTTCCGGCGAAGTCCCAGCCCAGGCCGGTGTGCTCGGGCTGGTCGATCAGCCCGAGACCGTGGAACACCCCGGCGGCGACGGCCAGGTCGACGGGGTTGACCGCCGCGGCGGCGATCCTCACCCGGACCTCGCCGCTCCCCGGTTCGGCGACGGGGACGTCGATGATCTCGATGGCGTCGGGGCCGCCGGGGGTGCGGACGACGGCGGCGCGAAAGGTGGTGGACATGGTCGGCTCCTGTGGGGTGATCGGTGCTTGTCACTCCACTTTGGGGTTGCTACTCTCCAACAGGAAGTAGGTACCTCGAAGTGCGTATGTCACCACGCGGTAGGAGGCATCGATGCCCACGATGACGTCGGCGCAGCGGCGGGCCGAGGCGAAGGGAGCCTTCGACGCGTTCCTGGCGCAGTGCCCGAGCCGCAAGCTGCTCGGCCGGATCTCCGACAAGTGGGTCACGCTCGTCCTGGCCGCGCTCGGCGGCGACGGCCCGCGTCCCGGCGACAGTAGCGGTGGCGGGGAGTCGCGATCGATGCGCTACTCCGAGCTGTCGCGGCAGCTGGCGGGGGTCAGCCAGAAGATGCTCACCCAGACGCTGCGCTCCCTCGAACGCGACGGCCTGGTGACCCGCACCGTGACGCCCACGGTGCCCGTGACCGTCACCTACGAGCTGACCGAGCTCGGCCTCTCGCTCCAGGAGCTGATGCGCGGTATCAAGGCGTGGGCCGAGGAGCACATGTCCGAGGTGCTCGCCAATCGCGAGGAGCACGACGCTCAGGGCGCCTGAACGCTCACCGTCGGCGCGTCCTCGTGCCCGTCCGCGGCTACTCCCGTCCTGACAGGCTCGCGGCCGTTTCGGCGAACGCCTGGATGTGGGCGTTGTGGCGGGCGGTCGGCCAGATGGGGCCGATCGGGACCGGCGGCAGGTCGTGGATGGGGATGAACTCCAGGTCCTGGCGGTGCTCCAGGAGCCTGGTGAGGACGTCCGCGCTCGGGTGGACGATGTGCCCGCGGGCGACCGCCTCCGTTATCACGCCGTAGGCGGCGTCCGGGCCGAACTCGTAGGTGCGGTGAACCGGCTTTCCCGAGGGGGTGGCCGGTGGCACGAAGTGGTCGAAGAGGACGCGCGGGAACCCGTGCTGCAGCGCGACGGTGCGGCGGCCCGCGAGGTCTTCGACCGACACCGAGTCGCGGGCCGCCAGCGGATCGGTGGTCGCGACGATCAGGACGCGCGAGGTGTGGCAGATCGCCGGGCCCGCGGTCAGGTCGCTCTGCTCGTGGTCGAGGACGAGATACGAGATCAGCACGTCGATCTCGTTACGGCGCAGCGGCCCGTAGTTGTCGAGGTACGAGACGTCGCTCAGGGTGATCCGGCTTCCGGGGTGACGTGTCTCGTGCGCGCGGATCAAACGGCTGAGGGGTTCTCCGCCGGTGGTGAGGAGGAACCCGATCCGCAGCGTTCCGGTGACCTGGTGGGCCTCGGCGCGGGTGCGGTGGATCGCGTCGCTGAGCTGTTGATGGACGGGTTCCACGTCGGCGCGGAACCGCGCGCCCAGCGCGGTGAGGTGGACGCGGCGGCTGGTGCGTTCGAACAGCGGGGCGCCAAGGTGGCGTTCGAGGGAGGCGACGTCCCGGCTCACCTGTGGCTGGGTGAGGTGGAGCCGGTCGGCGGTGCGGCCGAAATGCAGCTCCTCGGCCAGTGTCAGGAAGACCTCGATCTGCCGCAGGTCCATCAGGGAGTTCCCCCGGCCCAGGTCGGTCAGGATCTATGCGCAGCGGACATCGATCGTTGCACGGTTCGGTGTTGATGTCGATCCCGCCTCCGATGACGATCGGTGGCGGGACTGCGCACCGATCTGGGGTTCTCGTGACACATGTGTTCAAGACGCCGAGCGGCGCGGCGGGCGGGCTGCGGCTGTCGGAGTCCACCGGCCGGTGGGTGGTCTTCGCCACGGCGCTCGGGGCGGGCCTGGTCCTGCTGGAGACCACGGTGCTGAACGTCGCGTTGCCCGCGATGGCGCGCGACCTGGGCCTGAGCATGACCGGGATGCAGTGGACGGTGAACGCCTTCGCGCTGGCGCTGTCGGGCCTGATCCTCTTCGGTGGCGCGCTCGGCGATCGGTACGGGCGAAAGCGGATCTATCTGGCCGGACTGGCACTGTTCGCGGCCGGGTCGGTGGTGGGCGGGTTCGCCGGGGGCCTCGGCTGGCTGGTCGCGGCGCGGGTGGTGCAGGGCGTCGGCGGGGCGTTGCTCGTCCCGGGGTCGCTGGCGCTCATCCAGGCGGCGTTCCATCCCGACGACCGGGCGCGGGCGGTCGGCGCCTGGTCGGGCATGAGCGGGATGGCGGGGGCGGCCGGGCCGCTGCTCGGCGGCATGGTGGTCGATCTCGCGGGGTGGCGGTGGGTGTTCTGGATCAACGTCCCGGCGGCGGTTCTGGTGGCGGCGCTGGTGGTCCGGCACGTCCCCGAGACGCGCGACGCGACGGTGTCCGGACGGCTGGACGTGGCCGGCGCCGTGCTCGCGGCGATCGGGCTCGGCGGCCTGACCTACAGCCTCACCGACGCCACCGGGGGCTGGTCGTCCGCCGCGGTCGCCGCCGCGGCCGGCATGCTGGCCATGGTCGCGTTCGTGGTGGTCGAGCGGCGCGTCGAGGCGCCGATGCTGCCGCTCGGGCTGCTGGCCCGCCGGGGGTTCGCGGCGGCGAACCTTGCGTCGTTCTGCCTCTACGGGGCGACCGCCGGGGTGTTCTTCCTGCTCCCCATCCAGCTTCAGGTCACCGGCGGTTACTCCCCGCTGGCGGCGGGGCTGGCGCTGCTGCCGACCAGCGTCGTGGTGCTGATGCTGTCGCCGCGTGCGGGCGTGCTCGTCACCCGTCTCGGTCCCCGCGTCCCGCTCGTGGCGGGTTCGGTGATCTGCGCCGCGTCCGCGCTGCTGGCCGTGCGGCTCGGCGCGCATGCCTCCCCCGTTTTCGACGTCCTGCCGGTCGCCGCCGCGGCGGGCCTGGGCGTCGCGCTGGTCACCACCCCGATCAGCGTCACCGTGCTGTCCGCCGTGCCCGACGGCAGCGCCGGAATCGCCAGCGGCGTCAACAACGGCGTCGCCCGCGCGGCGGGACTGCTGGTCGTCGCCGCGCTGCCGTTGCTGGCGAACCTGCCGCAGGACGCCACCCGGAACCCCGCGGCACTGGACGAGGCGTTCGGCGTGAGCATGCTGTTCTGCGCCGCGCTCTTCCTGCTCGGTGCCGTGGTGGCCTGGTTCGGCATCGGCGCACCGGCCCGGCCCATGGGCCGCCGGTCGCGGGCGGCCGAGCCGCAGGAGGCGGTGGGGGCATCCGAATGACCCTCATTCCCGTCTCGTATGAGGCCTGACGGCCCCTCCCCCGCGTGTGTTCAATCGGGTCCGACGCATCGGAGCCGAACACTGGAGGAGACGGCCGTGCACGATGACCGCGTTGCGGAGCCTGGGGGACGGACCGTGGTGGTGATCGGCGGGACCAGCGGGATCGGCGCCGCGATCGCCTGCCGCTTCGCCGCCGACGGGGACCACGTCGTCGCCGCCGGGCTCGACGCCGCGAGCGCCGCGCGCGAACTGCCCGGGGACGTGCGGAGGGTGGAGCTCGACGTCCGCCGGGAGGACGATCTGCGCGCGTTCCTCGGCACGTTCGGGGAATTGCACGTCCTCATCAACGCGGTCGGCGTCCTCGCGCGCGGCCGGGAGTTCGAGTCCGAGGTGTTCGCCGACGTCGTCGGGGTCAACCTCACCGGCACCATGCGCAGCTGCCTGGCCGCCCGCGAGGCGCTGGCCGGGACGCGCGGCTGCATCGTCAACATCGCGTCCATGCTGAGCTTCTTCGGCGGCGCGCGCGTCCCGGCCTACAGCGCCAGCAAGGGCGGCGTGCTGCAGCTGACGAAGTCCCTCGCCGTCGCCTGGGCGGACGAGGGCATCCGCGTGAACGCCGTCGCGCCCGGCTGGATCCGCACCGGGATGACCCGCGAGCTGCACGAGAGCGCCGAGACCAGCCGCCGCATCATCGACCGCACGCCGATGGGCCGCTGGGGCACGCCCGAGGACATCGCGGGCGCCGTGTCGTTCCTCGCCGGGCCGGACGCCGCGTTCATCACCGGCGCCGTGCTGGCCGTCGACGGCGGATACCTGGCCGCCTGAAACCGAGAACAAGTAACAAAAGTCCGTTGAATTGAATTCAGGAAAGGAGCGGTGTCGATGGCCGTCATTACCATGTCCTCCGCCGTACCGCCGGAGATCGCGGTGGCGGCGATGCCGGACGACGAAAGGGTCTGGGTCCCGCAGGCGCCGAATGTGTGGTTCCGCCCGCTGATGTTCAACACGGTGACCGGGCAGTGGTGCAATCTGCTCAAGGTGACCGCCGCCGGGGTCGTCTCCCGGCACCGGCATCCGGGGGTCGTGTTCGGCTATGTGATCAAGGGCAGGTGGCAGTACCAGGAGCACGACTGGGTCGCCGAGGCGGGGCACTTCGTCTACGAGCCGCCCGGCGAGATCCACACGCTGGAGGTGCCGCCCGACTGCCCCGAGATGATCACGTTCTTCAACATCAACGGGGCCATGGCCTACGTCGACGAGGACGGCGAGCAGACCGGCTACGAGGACACCTTCACCAAGATCGACATGTGCCGGGCGCACTACGCCAGGAACGGCCTCGGCGCCGGCTACGCGGACCAGTTCGTCCGCTGACGGCCCATCAGGACCCTCGACAACCGATCTGCACCATTCAACTATCGGAGCGCCACAGGTAACGTTCTGGACGATCTCGGTTTGGGAGGACGGCCATGGATCTCAGCAGCGCGCATCACTACCGGATCGACTGGATCGCGAGCTTCGTCGCGGTCGCCCGCCACGGCAGCTTCTCCGCCGCGGCCCGGACCCTGTACCGCTCCCAGCCGCGGGTCAGCAGCCACGTCGCGGCGCTGGAACGGATGGTCGGCCGCAAGCTTGTGGACCGTTCCGTTCATCCGTCCATCCTGACCCCCGAGGGGCGCGGGCTGCTGCCGCACGCCGAGGAGATCATCCGCCGGCTCGACCTGCTCGCCGAGACGGCGGCGGGCAGCGTGTGCGGGACGGTGCGGCTGGGCTGCTACCCGAGCGTCGCGGCGTACCTGTACCCGCGGGCGGTGCGGGCCCTGCGGGACACCCACCCGCAGGTGCGCCTGGTGCTGCACGAGGGCCCGAGCCTTGAGATCGGCGAGCAGCTCGCGGACGGCGGCGTCGACCTCGCCGTGCGCCCGCTGCATCCGCTCGTCAACTCCGACGAGGTGACCAGCGAGGTGCTGTGGCGCGAGCCGCTCGTCGCCGTGTTCCGGGCCGACCACCCCCTGGCCCGTGAACCCGAGGTGTCGCTGGCGCAGGCCGCCAGGCTGCCGGTGATCAGCATCGGGGAGAGCGACGACGGGCACGGCCGCCAGTACGAGACCAACCTCGCGTTCGCCAACCACGGGCTGCACCCCGTGATCAGCGAGCGCACCAACCAGCCGCAGACCCTGATCTCCCTGGTCAGGCACGGCCTGGGCGTCGGCATCACCAACGCGCTCGCGATGACGACCGCCAACACCGACGGCGTCCGCCTCGTCCCGCTGACCGGCGCGGGCTTCGAGCGCGTCGTCGCCGTCTGGTGGCGGCTCGGTGACGGCGTGTCGCCCGCCGTGGAGGCGGTACGGGACTGCCTGCGCCGGCTCGCCCCGCCCGCGTGGCCG
>JBOHBY010000845.1:0-6445 GCA_050698635.1 Spirillospora sp. | reverse complement strand
CCCGGGTCGGCGCCCGCGCTGCGCGGCCCGACCTTCAGCGCGCCCTCCGGCGACAGCCACGCGACGGAGCCGCCGCCCGCCCCGACCGTCACGATGTCGATCATCGGGATCTTGACGGGGTGGCGGCCGATCGAGCCCTCGGTGGTGAGGGTCGGCTCGCCGTCCAGGACGACCGCGACGTCGGTGGACGTCCCACCGCCGTCGAGCGTCACGACCGATCCGTGGCCGCTGTGCGAGACGACGAACGCCGCGCCGAGCGCCCCGGCCGCCGGGCCGGACAGGACGGTCGTGATCGGCTGCCGCGCCACCTCGTCCGCCGACAGCACGCCGCCGTTGCTCTTCATCACCAGCAGCCGGGACGAGACCCGCTCGGCGATGCGCGCGAGGTAGCCGTTCATCGCGGGCTTGACGGCGGCGTCCACCAGCGTCGTCACCGACCGCTCGTACTCGCGGTACTCGCGCAGCACCTCGCACGACAGCGACACCACCGCGTCCGGGTGCTCGCGGGCCAGCACGTCGCGCATCGCCAGCTCGTGCGACGGGTCGGCGTACGAATGCAGGAGGCACACGCCGATCGCGAGGATCCCCGCGTCCCGGAACCAGCGGGCCGCCGCGACCGCCGACGCCTCGTCGAACGGCCGCAGCTCCGCGCCGGTGTGGTCGAGCCGCCCGCCGACCGCCCGCACCCGGTGCGCCGGGACGATCCGCGGCGGCTTCACCCAGAAGTAGCTGTTGCCGTAGCCGTCCGGGACGCTCTGCCGTGCGATCTCCAAGATCGACTCGAAGCCCTCGGTGGTGATGAGCCCGAGGTCGTCGACGCGGTCCTCCAGGAGCCGGTTCGTCGCGACCGTGGTGCCGTGCGACAGGGCGGCCACGTCCTCGGGTTCCGCGCCGAGCAGGCCGAGGACCTTCGCGACGCCGTCCGCGAACCCCTCCGCCGGGTCGGCGGGCGTGGACGGCGTCTTCGTGGTGACGAGCCCGCCGCCGTCCTCGTCCAGCGCGACGACGTCGGTGAACGTCCCGCCCGTGTCGATCCCGATCCGCAGCCGCTTCATGAAGACGGGTCTACCGGACGGCGCCCACCTGCGAAACCGTCGCAACCTGCCAACGAGCGGGATCCTCTTTCGTGAGCGCGCGTAACGGCTAGGCTGAGAACTTTCCCATCGCGACGAGACGCTGGAGCATGTCCATGGCCCTGGAACGCCCCGAGATCGACTTCCCCGAGGGACAGCCGCCCGCGCACCTCGACATCACCGACATCACCAAGGGCGACGGCGCCGAGGCCGCCAAGGGCTCGAACGTGTCGATGCACTACGTCGGCGTGTCGTGGTCCACCGGGGAGGAGTTCGACGCGTCCTGGAACCGGTCCGGCACGTTCGACTTCCAGCTCGGCGCCGGACGCGTCATCAAGGGCTGGGACATGGGCATCGCCGGCATGAAGGTCGGCGGTCGCCGCAAGCTCGTGATCCCGCCGCACCTCGCCTACGGCGACCGCAGCCCCAGCCCGGCGATCAAGCCGGGCGAGACGCTCATCTTCGTCGTCGACCTCGTCGCGGTGAACTGACCCTCAGCCCCTTCGGGAGCGCCGGCCCAGCAGGTATCCGAGCGCCGCGCCCGCCAGGGCGACGATGCCGCCGCAGCCGAATGCGACGGCCATCGGCCAGACGGCGGGCGCGCGGTCCGGCTGGGCCGCCGCGCGTCCCGCGTAGACCGCGCCACGCTCGGCGCCCCCGGAGGGCGCGAGCACAGGCGGGGGCGGGGGCGCGGTGAGGTCGCGTTCGACCGCCGCGAAGAACTCCCCCGCCGTGCGCTTGGCCACGCTGCCCAGCATCCGCTGGCCGACGCCGCCGACCATGCCGCCGACGACCGCGTCCGCCACGTAGTCGATCCGCGTCGAGCCGCCGCCGTCACCGCCGTCGGTGAGGTGGACGCGGACGGTCGCGTCCACCGTGCCGGGCGCCCCCTGGCCGCGCGCCCGCAGCACGAACGAGCGCGGCGGATCGGGATCGGCCAGTTCGACCCTCCCCACGTACGTGCCCTTGATCGAGGCGACGCCCGCCGTGACGGTCATCCGGTAGGTGTCCGGGCCCGTCTCCTCCAGGGAGTGGCATCCGGGGATCGTCCTCGCCAGGACCGCCGGGTCCTGGAGCGCGTCCCACACGCTGGCGAGCGGCGCGGCGACGGTGGCACTGCCGTTGAGCTGCATGACCCGACCCTAGGGAATGGCGCCGCCGCGCCGAACGGCAACTTCTGCCGAGTACACGCCGAACAATGGGCAGATGCGCCCGCATGACCGCTGGAAATGGTCAGATATGTCCGGCAGGTTCCGCCGGGTGCGAACTCCCCCCGCCACCGGCGCGTCAACCGATGCGGAACCCAGCCGGAACAGACGAGCTGACCGAGAACTGAACGGGGTGCGCGGCCGATGCGAGGTAAGACGCCCGTGATCGCCATGGTTGCCGCCGGCCTGGCCGGCGTCGCCGCGGGCGGCTGGCCCGTCCTGACCGCCCAGGCGGGCGACTCGGGACCGTCGATGCGGACGGAGCTCGCCACCGTCCTGAGCGACCAGCGGTGGCAGACGCCGAAGCCCGGTTCCTGGACGCCGCCGGAACCGTCCAAGGACGGGCTGCCCCCTGTCGTCAGCCGCATCGAGACGCAGGAACGCGTCGTCTTCCTCACCATCGACGACGGCTACGAGTACGACTCGGAGTTCGTGAACCTGATCCGCACGCGGAAGGTTCCCATCATGACGTTCCTGACCTCCACCTACATCAAGGGCCAGGGGCAGTACTTCTGGGCGATGCGGAACGCCGGTTCGCGCATGGAGAACCACACCGTCAGCCACCCCAACATGAAGACGCTCTCCCCCGAGGGGCAGAAGAAGCAGATCTGCGACGCGTCCGACGCGATCCAGAAGCAGTACGGGCGCCGTCCGGAGGTCTTCCGCCCGCCGTTCGGCAGCTTCAACGACACGACGCGCCAGGCCGCGAAGCAGTGCGGCGTCAAGTCCGTGCTGCTGTGGTCGGCGGAGTTCTACAACGGCACCACCGGGCCCGGTGTCGGGTTCAACGGCTTCGCGCGCGGTGACGGCGGCAAGGGTTTCAAGCCCGGCGACATCATCCTCATGCACTACCGCAAGGGCCTCGCCAAGGACATGGCGACGATGCTCGGCTGGATCCAGCAGGCCGGGTTCCGGCCGGCGGCCGTCCAGAACTATCTGCCGAAGTCCCTCGGCGGCAACGCGCCCGACAAGCCCGCGCCCGCGACCTCGTAGAGCTGAAAGCCGACCTTCCTGGAGGATTCCCGGTTACGACGAGGGCCCGCACCCCGCTTGACTAGGGTCAACACGCTGGCGGGGTTGAGGTCCCCCGCACCCGAGCCGACCCCGCCAGCCTTCACCCCAGGTTGAGGTCCCCCACCTACCGAACCACCGGCGAGCCGACCCCGCCAGCATCAAAGAATCCGCGCGTTCTCCCGGACGCGTAGCGTCTCGTCGCTCGCGGCGCGCTCGCGGAGCGTGTGGAGGGCGTCCGGGGAGAGGGGCATCGCGTCCACGCGGACGCCCTCCGCGTCCTCGACCGCCGAGGCGATGACCGCCGACACCGGGATGACGCCCGCCTCCCCCGCCCCCTTGACGCCGAGCGGGTTCAGCGGTGACGGCGTCTCCAGATGGCCGGTCTCGATGCGCGGGATCTCCGTCGCGTACGGCATCAGGAAGTCCATGAACGACGCGTTCAGGAGCTGGCCCGACTCGTCGTAGGCCATCCGCTCGTAGAGCGCGCCGCCGATGCCCTGCGCGACGCCGCCGTGGATCTGGCCCTCCACGACCATCGGGTTGATGAGCCGTCCGCAGTCGTGGACGACCGCGTACCGCAGGATCGCGATCTCGGCGGTGTCCGGGTCGATCTCGACGATCGCGGCGTGCGCCCCGGCGGCGAACGTCGACCGGACGGGCGAGTAGTAGTCGCGCCCCTCCAGGCCGGGCTCGTCCCCGGGCGCGACGGGCGGCTCGGTCACGGGACGGCCGACCGCGAACTGCGTCGCCGCCGCGGTCTCCGCGTCGAACGCGTACCGCAGCGGGTTCGACAGGACCGCGACCGTCCGCAGCGGCACCGACGCCGACGGGTCGCCCTTGACGTGCACGACCCCGTCGGTGATCTCCAGGTCGCGCGGGTCGGCCTCCAGGGCGTCGCCCGCGATCCGCAGCGCCTTGCCGCGCACCTTCCGGCACGCCAGCGCGATCGCGTTGCCGCTCATGACGGCGGCGCGGGACGCGAACGTCCCGACCGCGTACCCGAACCGGCGGGTGTCGCCCGTCGTGACATGGACGTCGCCGATCGGGACGCCGAGCTCCGCGGCGGCGATCTGCGCGAACACGGTCTCGTGGCCCTGGCCCTGCGAGGTCAGCCCGGTCGAGACGTGCACCCGCCCGGCCGTGTCGATCTCCACGTGGCCGCCTTCGTACGGGCCGACGCCCGTCCCCTCGACGTAGACGCCGAGGCCGACGCCGATCCGTCGGCCCCGGGACGCGGCGGCGGCGCGTTCGGCGTCGAAGCCGTCCCAGCCGATCAGGCGGCGCACCTCGCGGAGCAGTTCCGGGTAGTCGCCGGAGTCGTAGATGAGCGGGCGTCCGTCCTGGAAGGTGAGGCCCTGGTCGTAGGGGAACTCGTCCGGCTGGATGAAGTTCGCGGCGCGGACGTCGGCGCGGTCGAGGCCGAGGTGGCGGGCGATGCGGTCCATCGTGCGTTCCATGCAGAACACGCCCTGCGGACGTCCCGCGCCCCGGTACGGGGTGACGATGAGGGTGTTGGTGTAGAGGCTGACGACCTCCGCCCGGTACGCGCCGATCTTGTACGGGCCGAGCAGCTGCGTGGACGTGACGATCGGGATGATGATCCCGTACGGGGTGTAGGCGCCGTGGTCGTGGCGGATCTTCACGTCCAGGCCGAGGACGCGGCCCGCGCCGTCGAACCCGACCCGGACGTCCTGGAGCTGCCCGCGCTCGTGCGCGGCGGAGATGAAGTGCTCGCGGCGGTCCTCGGCCCACTTGACCTCGCGGTCCAGCAGCCTCGCCGCCCACGGGACGAGGACCTCCTCCGGCCACGGATGGACGATCTTGACCCCGAACCCGCCGCCGACGTCCGGGGCGACCACCTCGACCTTGCCGTTCGGCAGCCCCAGCCGCGCGGCGATCGCGGCCCGCACGCCGGTGGACGCCTGCGTCGAGGAGTACACCCGCAGCGACCCGTCGTCGGCGTCCCACCGCGCGTAGACGCCGCGCCCCTCCAGCGGCGTGGACGCGCTCCGCTCGATCGCGAGGCTGAATTCCAGCACGTGCGGGGCGGCTTCGATCGCGGCGGCGGCGTCCCCGTTCTCTTGCACGAGCACCGCCCCGACGTTGCCCGGGACGTCGTCGTGGACGAGGTGCTCCGCCCGCGTCGCGGCCTCGATGCCGACGACGGGCGGCAGCGGCTCGTACTCGACCCGGACGCGTTCGGCGGCGTCCTCCGCCAGGTACCGGTCACGGGCCACGACCATCGCGACGGGCTCGCCGACGTGCCGGACGACGTCGCGCGCCAGCGGGTACCCGGTACGTCCGTGGGTCAGCGCGGGATGCGGGATCAGCAGCGGCAGCGGCTCCCCGACCCGTCCGGGAAGGTCCTCCCAGGTGTAGATGGCGACGAGGCCGTCGACGTCCAGGGCCCCGGACACGTCGATGTCGGTGATCCGGGCGTGCGCGTGCGGCGACCTGACGAACGCCGCCGCGAGCGCGTCGCGGCCGAGATCGTCCAGGTAGCGGCCCTGGCCGGTGAGGAGGCGCGCGTCCTCGCGGCGCTGGACCGGCTCACCGAACACCCGCGTCCCCATCACGACTCCCCTTCATCGGCGGACAGGGCGAGCAGATCGGCGGCGCGGTGCACCGATTTGACGATGTTCTGGTACCCGGTGCAGCGGCACAGGTTCCCGGAGATGCCCTCAAGGACCTGGTCCTCCGTCGGACGCGGCGTGTCCCGCAGCAGCGCCGTCACCGTGCAGAGGAACCCGGGCGTGCAGAAGCCGCATTGCAGGCCGTGGCATTCGCGGAACGCGCGCTGCACCGGCGACGGCGTCCCGTCCTCGGCGGCGAGGCCCTCGACGGTGGTGATCTCGTGGCCGGCGGCGGTGACGGCGAACATCAGGCACGACCGCACCGGGTCGCCGTCCAGCAGGACCGTGCAGCAGCCGCAGACGCCGTGCTCGCAGCCGACGTGCGTGCCGGTGAGGCCGAGGTCGTGGCGCAGCAGGTCCGACAGCAGCCGGCGCGCGGGGACGCGGGCGGTGCGGTGCGTCCCGTTGACGGTCAGCGCGACCTCGAAACTCTCCTCCACCACTACTCCCCCGCCTTCCGCAGCGCGTCGGCCGCCGCCGCGCCCATCGCGCGCTCGGTGAGCACGCCGGTCAGGTG
>JBOHBY010000844.1:0-6866 GCA_050698635.1 Spirillospora sp. | reverse complement strand
GGCAGCAGGTTGACCAGGCCCAGCTCCTCCAGCCTGGCCAGCACCGGGCGGAGCTCGGCGGCGGTGAGCCGCGTCCGCACGGCCAGCTCGTTGTGGGTGAGCGGGGGGTGGCGCAGCAGCAGCCGGTAGATCTCCTCGTCGGCCTCCCGTACCCCGAACGCCTCCAGCATGGCGCGTCCTCCCAGCGTGACGTGTTCCCGCCGTGGCAGCGGTCCGCCATCCAAGATCATGGACGAGACCGGCGCGCTCGCGCTACTTCCTTGATCAGACCCCGCAGTCTGGAGGAGCCGACGTGAGAAGACTCGTGACACTGATCGTGGCGGCGGGCCTCGGCCTGTCCCTGGTGCCGGGCACCGCACTGGCCGAGTCCGCCTCGCCCGCTGACCTGGAACGTTCCGGATTCTGGTGGCACGCCCCGCGCTGCGCGACGGTCACCGGAGACGGCTCGGTCTCCTACACCCGCGACGGCGGCCAGACCGTCGCGCCGACGACGGGCATCCTGCGGCCGGTGACCTACGTGACGGGCCTGGTGACGCTCGCGCGTCCGAACCACCTGCTCGCGGTCGACGACAGGGGCAGGCTGTCACGGTCGCGCGACGCGGGCTGCACCTGGGAGGGCTTCGCCGCGCTGCCGGACCGGGGCACCTGGTCGATCATCCCGACGCTCGACGGGTCGGCCTACCTGTGGAACTTCCGCGGCGACCGCGTCTACCGGGTGAACGGAACAAAGGTGACCGAGGGCCCGGCGTTCGACGCGGAACGGCTCGGCGGCCTGGTCACCCTCACCGCCGACCGGTGGCGGCCCTGGCACCTGCGCGGCGTCACCAAGCTCGGCCGCGTGATCGACTCGCGGGACCGGGGCCGGTCGTTCCGGCCCGTCGGCGCCGCCCCGGTCGAGGACGCCGGCCCCCACTACCAGGTCTACGACGCGAAGATCGCCCCGTCGCGTCCCGACCACATCGTGATCGGCATGACCGACCTGGGCTCGCTCACCAGCACCGACGGCGGACGGACCTGGCACCGCGCCAGGATCGGGCGGCCCGGCGACCAGGTCAACGGGTTCACCATCGCGATGTCGCCGGTCGATCCGCGGATCGTCTTCACCCAGGCCCTGAACGTCACCGAGCTGGACGAGGGCGGCCCCGGCGGCGGACGCCACCTGTACCGCTCCGACGACGGCGGCCGCACGTTCCGCCCGGTCATCGACCAGGACTCCAGGGTGACGATCACCAACGGCGGCCTGGTCGTCCCGAGCCCGTGGAACCGCGACCTCGTGTACTTCGAGTACGGCGACTACGTGACGCGCACCGAGCTCTACACCCTCAACACCCGCACGCGGGAGCTGACGATCGCCCGCAACCCCCACGACGGCATCAGGTCGATCGCGTTCAACCCGGGAGCCCGCGACGTCATGTACTTCGGCTTCGTCGAGGAGCGCTGAGCCGGCATGCGCAGACAGTTCCGGCTCGGTGCGGCCGTCCTCCTGCTCGTGTCATTGGCCGTCCCGGCGCAGGCCGTCCCCGCGTCGGCTCGCCCCACCGCGGCGGCTCCGCTGACGCCCGCGGAATCCGCGACCCACGAGGTGAAGCTGCCGACCGGCGACGTGGTCAAGGTGTCGGCGGCCCGTACCGGCACCCGTGACGCCGCTGGTGGTGGTCCGCTGGTGACCGACATCCGGGCCGCCAAGCGCAAGAACGGGGCGCCCGGCTTCTTCACGTCCGAACGCGGAGAGAACGTCTACGTCGTCCCCGAGGACGCGCTGCCCGGCCTGACCGACATGGAGCCGTACAACGTGACACGGCTGGCCCGCGGCGAGCGGGCCCCGCGCGGGCCGGCCCCGAGCGGACAGGCCAAGATCCAGGACGACGCCGCCACCCTCGACCTGCGCGTCAAGGCGGTCGACCGGTTCGGCCGCGCGGCCCGCGGGGTCGTCGGCGTCATCGACGTCGACGACGGCAGCGTGGTCGACTACCGCTTCCTCCCCGGCGACCCGGCCAAGCCCTGCACGGACCGGGGGAGCTCCTGCCTCCGGCTGCCGCCGGGCGACTACTCGGTGATGGGCTTCGTCTACACGATGCCGATCTGGCGCAACGGCACCGACACCGGCCCGGAACTGCACCGCAGCCTCGTCGGCGACCCGGAGCTGACCCTCACCGAGGACGCCGAGTTCGTGCTGGACGCCCGCAAGGCCACCGAGGTCAAGGTCATCACGCCCGACCATCGGACCAAGGCCAACCGGGGCTCGCTGAGCCACCTGATGTACCAGCGCGCCTCCGCCGCCGGGCCCGACCTCTCCCAGGGCTTCATGCTCGCGGGCGACCAGATGCAGGAGCGGGTCTTCCTCCAGCCGACCCGGCAGGTGCGCACCGGGACGTTCGAGGCGTACACGCGCTGGCGGCTCGAGGCCCCGGCGATCACGCTGAGCACGCGCGGCGCGCGGCTCGACCCCGACTACTACCGGCCGACGTACTTCAGCGACGTCTCGGCGGAGTTCCCGCGCCTGGACGGCCGCGCCAGGCTCCGCCTCGCCGACGCGGGCGACGGCCGTCCGGAGGACCTGGCCGGGCGCGACCTGCGCGGGAAGCTGGCACTGATCCGCCGCTCCGACGACATCAGCGTCGCCGAGCAGTCCAACGCCGCCGCGAAGGCGGGCGCGAAGATGGTGGCGATCTACAACGACCGGCCCGGGCTGAACACCGAGGCGTCGCCCGGGTCGCGGCTGATCGCGCCGACCGTCCATCTGCCGCACGAGCAGGGCCGCAGGCTGCTGGACCTCCTGGACGACCGGCCGGTCACCATCGACGCGAAGGGGATCATCGACAGCCCCTACCTCTACGAGCTCGTCCTGCCGGAGAAGGGGCGGATCCGGTCGGACCTGCGCCATGTCGCCCGCACGCGCGAGCTGGCCCGCGTGCGCGCCGACTACTACGCCCTGCCGGGCGGCGACTCCGTCATCGAGACCATGCGATCTCACCTGCGTCCGTGGGAGAGCATCGCGCGCTCCTACATGAAGCCGTTCTTCAACGCGCCCCGGACCCGCGACGAGTACCTCTCGCCCGACCCGGAGACCCGCTGGCACGCCGCGCTGACCGCGCCCGAGAGCCCCTACAACGTGCAGTGGCCGCGTCCGAAGACGCCCTACATGCTGATGGACGAGACCGAGTGGAGGCCGTACTCCCCGGGCGAGCGCACGCACATCAGCTGGCTGAAACAGCCGGTCGCCCCCGGCGTCTACCCGATGCTGCCGACGGCCCGCGACGGCGACGTGATCCGGTTCGTGCACAAGGGGTTCGCCGACGCGGGCGGCAACGCCGGCGACGCGGGCACCAGCCCCTTCCCCAACGGGCTGTCCACCGACTTCCGGGCCTACCGCGACGGGGAGCTCATCATGCGGGCGCATGACCTGCCCTACGGCCTGGTCGCCGTCCCGCCGGAGGAGGGCGAGTTCCGGATCGAGCACGAGGTCGAGAACAAGGCCCTCTGGGCGCGGCTGTCGACCCGCACCCGGGCGGTCTGGACGTTCCGCTCACAACGGACGTCCGGACCGGTCGCCCTCCCGCTCCCGCTCGTCGGCGTCGACGCGCCGGTGGACGGGCGCAACCGGCTGCGGGGCCGCGATCTGACCCTGACGCCCCGGCACCAGCAGGGCGCGGCGAAGATCCCGTTCCGTGCCATGACCGTCGCCGCGTCCTTCGACGACGGCGCGACCTGGCAGGACGTGCAGGTCCGCAGAAGCCACGACGGCTCCTACCGGGCCCGCCTGCCGCGGCCGCCGCACGGAGCCGGGACGGTCTCGCTGCGCACCCACGTGGAGGACGTCCAGGCCAACTCCCTCAGCCAGGAGATCATCAGGGCCCTGGCGCTCGGCTGACGCCCGCTCAGTCGACCCGGGGTGGACGGTTCAGGCCGTCCATTCCGGGTCGCGGCCGAGGTAGCGCAGGAGGGCCGCGACGTCGTCGCCGCCGGAGTGCTCGATGGCCGCCGCGTACGCGCCGTACGGGCGCAGCGGCTCGACGATCTGCTTGGCGACGTCCATCAGCGGCCGGGCCAGTTCGGGGGTGAGCGGGGAGGGGCGGCCGGTGGCGACGGCGATGTCCCAGGCGTGGACGGCCGCGTCCAGCGCGGCGGCGCCCGCGCCCGTCTCCGGCGTGAGGGACCCGGGCGGGACGGGCACGGCGACCGGGTCCGCGCCGGGGTCGACGGTGGCCCAGGCGGCGGCGCACGCGGACACCATCGGCTCCAGGAAGGCCGTCGCCGATCCGTTGAGCTCGCCGGACGGCGCGAAGGGGTCGAAGCCGGGGCCGGGCTCCCCGGTGATCGCGGCGGCGTAGGCGAGCTGGTCACCGGCCGCGTGCTGGAGGACCTGGGTGACGTTCCACTCCGAGCACGGGGTGGGGCGGGCGAGGTCCTGGGCGGACAGGTCGCGGACGGTGGCGCGCAGCGCCTCGTGAGCGGTGTCGAGGACGGCCCAGCCGGAGGTGGTGATCTCGTTCATGCTCATCATTCTAGCAGAACGGAATGATTCGTTCCATTCGCTGACCGTCGGATCGGGGGAGCGGAAGAAAGGTGCCCCGGCCGCCCGCGGGGAGGAGTGGAGAGCGCACGGGCGGCCGGGGAGGCGTGGGAGCTGGGAGCCTGTTCACGGTTCTGGAACGACGCCCAGAATGAAGGGTGACATCCCCGAAGGCCCCTGGGGCCTGCTAAATCCGCATAGCTCCTGGGCTATGCCCCTCGAACCGTGGTGACGGCGGCGGCGTCGAGCAGGGTCTCGGCGGCCGCGCGCGCGTGGGACGCGGCGTCCGGGGTACCGGCGATTGCGGCGGTGGTCTGCGCGCCTTCGGCCAGGATCGCCAGCTGCGGTGCCAGCTCCGGCGGTGCGCCCGCCTCGGCCACGAGCCGGGCGACGTACCGCTGGAACCTGTCCTTCTGCTCGCGAACGGCGGTCGCGACCGCCTCGGAACCGGAGCCGAGCTCACCATGCATGTTGATGAACGCGCAGCCGCGGAAGCTCGGCTCGCGGAACCAGCCGTCCAGGAAGTCGAAGATCACCAGGATGCGCTCGCGCGGCGTCGCCGCCCGCTCGGACGCCGCCGCGAGCCCGGTGTCCCAGACCTCGGCGCGGTGCCGGAGGACCGCGGCGACGAGCTCGTCCTTCGAGGCGAACAGCGCGTAGATCCGCTTGAGCGACACCCCGGCCGCCGTGCGCACCGCGTCCATGCCGACGGCCTGCACGCCGCGCGCGTAGAACAGTTCGTCCGCGGTCCGGACCACGGCCCGGCGGGCGGTCTCCTCGTCGACCATGCGCCTTCACTCCACTGTCTCGCCCAACGCCGGGTTGCGCTGAGAACGATCGTTCTCTACGATAGCAAAATATCCGGAGAACGAGCGTTCTCCGGCGAGATCCAGGGAAGGGAATCGAGAACCATGGGTTATGTCACCGTCGGGACCGAGAACAGCACCGCCACCGAGCTCTACTACGAGGACCATGGCGCGGGTCAGCCGGTCGTCCTCATCCACGGTTACCCGCTGGACGGCAGCAGCTGGGAGCGGCAGTCCCGCGAACTCATCGACGCGGGGTTCCGCGTGATCACCTACGACCGGCGCGGCTTCGGCCGGTCGAGCAAGGTCGGCACCGGCTACGACTACGACACCTTCGCCGCCGACCTGAACACGCTCCTGGAGACCCTCGACCTGCGCGACGTGATCCTCGTCGGGTTCTCCATGGGCACCGGGGAACTCGCCCGCTACGTCAAGAACCACGGGCACGAGCGCGTCGCCAAGCTGGCGTTCCTCGCCTCGCTGGAGCCGTACCTCGTGCAGGCGGACGACAACCCGACGGGCGTGCCGCAGTCAGTCTTCGACGGGATCGAGGAGACGGCCCGCGCGGACCGGTTCGCCTGGTTCACGAAGTTCTACCAGGACTTCTACAACCTGGACGAGAACCTCGGCACCCGCATCTCGCAGGAGGCCGTCACCGCGAGCTGGAACACCGCGACGGGCAGCGCCCCGGTCGCCGCGTACGCGGTCGTCCCGACCTGGATCGAGGACTTCCGCCCCAGCGTGGAGGCGGTCCGCGCCAGCGGCAAGCCCGTCCTCATCGCGCACGGCACGGCGGACAACATCCTGCCGATCGACGCCACGGGCCGCCCGTTCCACAAGGCCCTGCCCGAGGCCGAGTACGTCGAGATCGAAGGCGCGCCGCACGGCATGCTCTGGACCCACGCCGCCGAGGTGAACGAGGTGCTGCTGCGCTTCGTCCGGTCCTGACACTTGGGGCCAGGGGCGGCGGCGTCGTGACGGCGCCGCTGCCGCCTTCGGCGTCAGGCGGCGGCGTCCAGGCGCCAGATCTGCGGGGAGTGGTCGTTGCAGGTCCACTGCTGGATCTTGGCGCCGTCGGCGGGGGAGCCCGCGTCGAGATCCAGGCACAGCCCGCTCGGCTTCGACACCAGGCCGTAGTGCCCGCGTCCGACGTTGACGATCCGCCAGCGCTGGGAGTCGGCCGACCCGCAGGTTTCCTGCTGGACGGCAACGCCCGGCCCGGTCGAACCGGGCCGCAGGCCGAGGCATTCGCCGCTGCGGCTGTTGACCAGCTGGAAGTGGCCGCCGCCCGCGTCGGCGGGCCGCCAGTCCTGCCGGGGGAGACCGTTGCAGGCCCACTGCTGGACCGGCGCCGCCGTCGGGTCGGAGCCCGCGCCCGCGTCCACGCACTTGCCGCTGGCGAGGTTGCGCAGCCGGTACGGCGTCCCGGGGGAGACGCCGGACGCGTCACCGGTGCCGTGCGCGGGCCCGGAGCCGAAGACGGCGGTGCAGCGTCCCCGTTCCGGATCGCCCACCCGCTTGGTGGCGATCTCCAGCAGCCGGGCGCC
>JBOHBY010000843.1:0-2962 GCA_050698635.1 Spirillospora sp. | reverse complement strand
GGCCACCACCGCCAGGGCCGCGACGAGCGGACGGCGATGCCGGAGCGGCTTCCGCGCCGGGGGACGTGACGATGGTGTCGGCGCGTTCACCGGACGCGTCTCGGGGACGGGATCGACGGTCGTCCCCAGGGGAGGAGCGGGCGTTTGCCGCGTCGGTGGCGGCGCGGGCGTCTCGCTTGGTCGGGGCGGTGGTGCCGCAGGTGGGAGGGGCGAGGAAGGCGCCTCGTCCTTCGGCAGCGAGAGTGGTGGCGAGAGCGTCGGCGAGGAGGCCGTGGACGGCTCGTCCTCGCCGGTCAGGGCCTGGATCAGCTGCTTGACCGTGGGGCGGTCGGCCGGGTCCTTGGCGAGTGAGCGGGCGACGACGTCGCGGACCGCCGGGTCGAGGCCGTCCAGGTCGGGGTCGCCGGTCGTCACGCGGTTGATGACTTCCGGGAGCGTCCCGCCGGCGAACGGGACGCGTCCCGTCCCCGCGTAGGCGACGACGCAGCCCCAGGAGAACACGTCGGCCGCGTGCGTGATGTCCTTGCCGTGCATCAGCTCGGGCGCGATGTAGGCCGGGGTGCCGATGAACTGGCCGGTCCTGGTCGGCCCGTCGGAGGAGTCCAGCGCGCGGGCGATCCCGAAGTCGATCACGCGCGGCCCGGTCGGGGACAGCAGCACGTTCGACGGCTTCAGATCGCGGTGCACGATCCCGGCGCCGTGGATCGCGCCGAGCGCCGTCGCGATGTTCACCGCGAGGGCCTCCAGGTCGCCGCCGCGCAGCGGGCCGCCCTCCTTGACGGCGTCGTCCAGCGACGGGCCGGCGACGTATTCGGTGACGATGTAGAGCGGCTCGCCGTCCAGCCGGGCGTCCAGGACCGCGGCGGTGCAGAACCGGCTGACCTGCCGCGCGGCCGTCACCTCCCGGCGGAACCGCTCATGGAACGCCTCGTCGTCGGCGAGCTCGGTGTTGATGACCTTGACCGCGACCTGCCGGCCGGCGTCGTCCTCGCCGAGGAAGACGGTGCCCATGCCGCCGCGGCCCAGCCTGGCGGTGAGGCGGTACGGGCCGAGCCGCTGCGGGTCACGGTCGCGAAGAGGGGCCTGCATGGCTCGTCTCCCGGGGGGCGGAGGCTGTCGTGTGGTTCAGTCGGTTTACGGTTCAGTCTCTATGACGTTCGATCAAGGGCGAAGAGTTCGCTCGCGCGGGGAGGAAAGCGTGGATGTGACGGCGGATGTGCTCGGCCCCGGCTACGAGGCGATCGAGCTGCCGATGGGCCGGGACGCCGAAGGGGACGTCGTGGCGACGCTGGTGCGGCGGCGCGGCCAAGGGCCGTTCCGGGGGGCGTGGGGGGTCGTCCCCCCACAAGAGACTCAGCCGTCCGGGCGCGCGGTTCTGTACCTGCACGGGTTCGTCGACTACTTCTTCCAGCGGCATCTGGCCGACTTCTATCTTGATCTCGGCTTCGACTTCTACGCGCTCGACCTGCGCAAGTACGGGCGGTCGCTGCGCCCGCACCAGACGCCGAACTTCGTCGAGAGCCTGTCGGACCACTTCCCGGAGATCGACGAGGCCGTCCGGATCGTCCGGGACGTGGACGGCCACGGCACGCTCCTGCTGAACGGCCACTCGACCGGCGGGCTGATCGCCGCGTTGTGGGCCGACAGGGCGAAGGGGCAGGGGCTGGTCGACGGGCTGTTCCTGAACAGCCCGTTCCTCGACATCGCCGAGCCGCTGGTGATGCGCAAACTCGGCGCGGGCCTGGCGCGTGCGCTGCGTCCCCGGTTCCCGAAGGCGAAGCTTCCGGCGGGCGTGTCCGACCGGTATCCGCGGAGCATCCACCGCGACCACGAGGGCGAATGGGACTTCGACCTCGCCTGGAAACCGATCCTCGGGTTCCCGGTCAGGGCGGGGTGGCTGGCGGCCGTCCGCCGGGGGCAGCTCCGCCTGCACAGGGGCCTGGACGTCGACGTGCCCGTGCTGGTCATGGCGTCGACGCGCAGCGTCCGATCGACCCGCAAGGTGCTGGACGTGACCGGCGCCGACGCCGTCCTGGACGTCGCGCACATGGCGCGGTGGGCGCCCAGGATCGGGCGGCATGTGACGCTCGTCCGGATCGACGGCGGCCTGCACGATCTGGTGCTGTCGGCCGAGCCCGCCCGCGCGCGGGTCTTCGCGGAGCTGACCCGCTGGACGAACGCCTACCTCTAGCGCCCGCCTCCGGCCCCAGCGCCAGTCCCAGTCCCAGTCCCGCAAGCCCTAGCCGCGGATCTTCGACATGTCGAAGTCGTCGAACTGGGCGCTGACCGGCTGGGCCGGGTTCCCGCCCCGCTCGATCGCCATCCCGATCCAGCCGTTGGCGAGCGGCTGGTCGGCGTCCGTCTCGTCGATCACCTGGTCGCCGTTCACCCAGAGCCGCAGCCGGACCCGCTTGCCGCCGTCCTGTCCCTCGCACGCGATCTGGATCTTGTTCGGGCCCTTGGCGGAGAAGCCCGGCACCGAGTCGGGGGCGGCGAGCTCCTTGATGCCCTGGGCCCCGTTGCGCTTGCGGAGCAGCGCGCCCTTGCCGTCCTTGCGGACCAGGAACCGGTACTCGGAGGCCTTGTCGGTGTTGTTGCTCTCGTTGCCGCGGCACATCAGCCCGAAGCGCGCGTCCTCCGGCCCCTGCGCGACGGTGGCCGTCACGGTCGCCAGCACCGGGTCGGGGAAGGCGTTCACGTCGTCCTTCGGCACCCACTTGTTCACGGACGCTGTCGATTCGCTGGTCTGCATCCAGTACTTGCCGTCGCGGTAGCTGTACTCGTCCCCGAAGCTCTGCCAGCCCGAGTCGTCGTTGGAGAAGTCGTCGCTGAACGTGGAGGCGAGGTTGCCGGGCGGACCGTCCGGGCGCAGCAGCATGACCCCGACGGTGGCGAGCAGGACCAGCGCGACGGTGGCCGCCCCGGCGATGAGGAGCGGGCGGCGGGGGAGCCCGCCGCGGCC